>JAFKKQ010000255.1 GCA_017304505.1 Hyphomicrobiales bacterium
CTTCCAGGAGCGGAGACGCATGAGGCCAGCGGCGAGGATTTCGGCGATTTCGTCGATGCGTTCGGCGGGGCTAAGCATACTGGGATGGACCGGGTTCATTTGTGATCACCCGATGGATCCGCAGTGATGTGTCGCCGAATAAAGGCTGGACTTCCGCGCCGACGCACGCATGAGACCGGCCGCGAGAAGTTCGGCGAGTTCTAGAATGTTGCCGTCGGCTTCCGCCGCGCCGGCGAGGTGGGCGGTGTTCCGCATGATCGAGCCCTACGACCGGCTCGGGCGCACTGACGGCGTTTCGACGTCGTGTCGACGCTCGCGCCGATCGCAGTCTTCCTGCCACGCGTCGAGTTCGTCTTGATAATAGTAAACGATCCGCGGGCCACATCGATGATAAAGCGGCCCCATGCCGTTGATGCGCCACTTGGCGAGTGTCGAACGACTGACGCCCAGATACTCAGCGGCTTTCGCGGCTCGAAGCTTCCTTCGGATATCGATGATCATGTTGGCCATCCTGGCGTGGGTGATTCCCCATCGACCAAGATGGCTATCGAAGCGCTCGCCGTGCGTCAGGTGACGTAAATCCGCGATATTTATAACTTGCGCCAAAGCTCAAGCTAAATCGGGATGTTATAGAGCGGCTCCAGTTTGCGGCCCGGCCGCACGAGGGGCTCCCATTTGAGACCGAGCTTCGGCAAGAAGTGCACGTCGATGTAACCATACCTCGTCGCCTGGCGCGGATCCCTCTGAATCCGAATCACCTTGAAGTAGCTGCGCTTGATGGCGTCCGGGCTGCCGAACGATTCGTTTCCCTCCAGCAGTGCGGCCGCGCATCGGAATGCCCGATCGAGCGTGTGGCCATACCAGGCAGCCAACCTCTCTCTATCTTGCCGCCAGCTCGCCGGGTAATCCGTGCGATCTTTGATATCCTCTGCCTGCTTGGCCAATTCCAACTGGGATTCGCGCACCCACACGACAGTGCTCCAGCGGCTATAATCGATTTGATCTTGCCGATAGCGAGAAATGTGATTGGTGGCGCGGCCTCGCTTGCGTGGCTCCTCGCCCTTCATAAGGGTACAAAGCATGCTGACCGATGCAGCGAGCAGCCATTTAGGCGGCCGGCAATTGTATCGCTGGCAGTAATCGAGCGCAGCGGGAACGGCGACGGCAACGCCGTCATCGACCATCTTCTTGAAGCGCTCCATTTCGCGTTCAGCGAAAGCACTCGGCAGCTTGGTAGGCCAATCAACCACTGCGACTTCCTCCTGAATTTGAAGTCACGGATCGAGACCGAGTGTAGGCCACTCGGAAGTCGCCAGAAAGAAACACAATGATCCATCTGGATCGATGATCACAATTTTCGCGCTATGTTTCTCATGAAACATTCGAAGCCAGCCCAGAATCAGAGCTGCACTTCCAATGACCCTACGACCCATTCCTCACCCCGCACGCTTCCTTCCATCCGGCAGGAGCACGTCAGATAAGCCGCTTGAGAGCACCCGCGATCGCTTGGACGGATTGTTCGAGCGCGTCGCCCGCGCCAAGGCGCGCTGGCTTCAGCGGGTCATGTATCAGACGCCTGTCACTTCCACCGAAAAGTGCCTCGCTTACGCGATCGCAGACCACCTCAACTGCGTGACCCTCGATTGCTGGCCTGCACAAGTACGACTCGCCAAGCTGCTTGGCCTGAAGTCGACGAAATCCATAAAGCGTGCCGCGCAGGGGCTGGTGCAACACGGTGTGCTGAAGATCCAGGTCAGCAAGCGAGGCGCGTGCCGTTATGCGCCCGTCTTTTTGGACGGCGATGAGGACGCAACTGTCCGCCCGAAGCGAAATGCTTGTCCGTCCGATGCGGACATGGATGTCAGTGAATCCTATTTATCTATCCGCCCTACTATATCATCCCCAACGCGAGAGGCTGCCGAGCAAAGACAAATCGAAGCGCGATCCAGTTCAAACTATAAGCGTCAGCATCGCGGTTCGATCGAAATCGAACTTGCATCGCTGCTGGGTCCGAATGGCTTCGAGATGCTTTCTCGGCTCAGCGCTGTCGACGACCGGATCGTCGAACGGCTGTGCAGATCCCTGGTTGATGGTCGTCTTGGTGAACGCGAGCTAGCGGCCACGAGACTCGCCGCTTCACAGGTGCGCCCATGAAGCGCTTGCGGCCGGGGGTGGGTCAAAAGTCTGGACCATTCATCGCTTGGGACCGGCGGCCCTCTCACTCGCGGATTTTTTTCGGCGCGCGGGATTTTCAGCGGGTCTCACGAGCACGCCGCTTGCAATTCACTCGACATATCAATGGCCGTTGTCGGCCGTGTGGGCGCGTCGAGCGTATTTATTTTCTATCGCGCGAGAGCCCCCGGGGGGCGGTCAAAAGTCTGGGGCCTTTTCATTCCGGACCGGTGGCCAAGGCGCACGCATCTTTTCGTGCGTTTCCCGATTATTTTTTCGACGCCGCGCTCGATCGACCCGCTTCGGGAAAATCGCCGCGAAATTCAGGGTGGGGGGGGTAGCTCATGGCTAACACCTCGATGACCGAGAACATCAGCGGCAATCCTGGCGATAGGGCTCAATCACTGCGCTGGCAGTTGGAACACTGGCCGATCGAGCGGCTGGTGCCGTCGCCGCGCAATGCGCGCACGCACAGCGAGGCGCAGGTCGCGGAGATCGCGGGCTCGATCCGGGCGTTCGGGTTCACCAATCCGATCCTGGTCGGCGAGGGTGGTGATGTCATCGCCGGTCATGGCCGACTCGCGGCGGCGCGCAGGCTCGGGCTGTCCGAGGTGCCGGTGATTCCCCTGGTTGGCTTGAGCGAGCAGCAGCGGCGGCAGCTGGTGCTGGCCGACAACCGTATCGCCCTGAACGCCGGCTGGGACCTCGAGATGCTGCAGCTCGAACTGACCGACCTCAAGGAGATCGGCGCGGACCTGTCGATCCTGGGCTTCAGCAAGGGCGAACTCGCC
>JAFKKQ010000244.1 GCA_017304505.1 Hyphomicrobiales bacterium
CAGTCGCTTCACCGCGCGCTTGCGCTCGCCAACGAGCGGCACCACGAATACGCTACGCTCGAGCATCTGTTGCTCGCGCTGATCGACGATCAGGACGCGGCTGCGGTGATGCGAGCGTGCAATGTCGATATCGAGAAGCTCAAGCGCAATCTCGGCTCCTATCTGGAATCGGAACTGGACAACCTGGTCACCGACGGCGGAGAGGACTCCAAGCCGACGGCGGGATTCCAGAGGGTGATCCAGCGCGCGGTGATCCACGTGCAGTCGTCCGGCCGTGAGGAGGTGACCGGCGCCAATGTGCTGGTCGCGATCTTTGCCGAGCGCGAGAGCCATGCGGCTTATTTCCTGCAAGAGCAGGACATGACGCGCTACGACGCGGTCAATTACATCAGTCACGGCATCGCCAAGCGGCCCGGCCTTTCCGAACAGCGCCCGGTGCGTGGCAGCGACGAGGACGCCGATGCCAAGGGCGGCAACGGCGAGGGCGAGCCGAAAAAGAAGGGCGACGCGCTCGAAGCCTATTGCGTCAACCTCAACAAGAAGGCCAAGGACGGCAAGATTGACCCGCTGATCGGCCGCGAGCCCGAGATCAATCGCACCATCCAGGTGCTGTGCCGGAGGCAGAAGAACAATCCGCTCTACGTCGGCGAAGCCGGCGTCGGCAAGACTGCGATTGCCGAAGGGTTGGCGCGGCGCATCGTTCACGGCGAAGTGCCTGACGTTCTCAAGAACGCAACGGTGTTCGCTTTGGACATGGGCACGCTGCTCGCGGGCACGCGCTACCGCGGCGACTTCGAGGAGCGGCTGAAGCAGGTCATCAAGGAGATCGAAGCCTATCCGGGCGCGATCATGTTCATCGACGAAATCCACACGGTGATCGGCGCAGGCGCAACCTCCGGCGGCGCGATGGATGCGTCGAACCTGCTGAAGCCGGCGCTTGCCGGCGGCACCATCCGCTGCATCGGCTCGACCACCTATAAGGAATACCGTCAGTATTTCGAGAAGGACCGGGCGCTGGTGCGGCGTTTCCAGAAGATCGACGTCAACGGGCCGTCGATCCCCGATGCCATCGAAATCATAAAGGGTCTCAAGCCGTATTTCGAGGCCTACCACAAGCTCAAATACACCAACGAGGCGATCAAGTCGGCGGTGGAGCTTTCCGCGCGCTACATCCACGACCGCAAGCTGCCCGACAAGGCGATCGACGTGATCGACGAGTCGGGAGCGGCCCAGATGCTGCTGCCGGAAAGCCGTCGCAAGAAGACCATCGGTATCAAGGAGATCGAGACCACCATCGCGACGATGGCGCGGATTCCGCCGAAGACCGTGTCGAAGGACGATGCCGAGGTGCTCCAGCATCTTGAGCAGACGCTCAAGACCGTGGTCTATGGTCAGGACAAGCCGATCGAGGCGCTGTCCGCGGCGATCAAGCTCGCCCGCGCGGGTCTGCGCGAACCGGAAAAGCCGATCGGCTGTTACCTGTTCTCCGGCCCGACCGGCGTCGGCAAGACCGAGGTGGCCAAGCAACTGGCGGCAAGCCTCGGCGTGCATCTGACACGCTTCGACATGTCGGAATACATGGAGCGGCACACCGTCTCGCGGCTGATCGGTGCGCCTCCAGGCTATGTCGGATTCGATCAGGGTGGCCTGCTTACGGATGCGATCGACCAGCATCCGCACAGCGTGCTGCTGCTCGACGAGATCGAGAAGGCGCACCCGGACTTGTTCAACGTCCTGCTGCAGATCATGGATCACGGCAAGCTGACCGACCATAACGGCAAACAGGTCGATTTCCGCAACGTGATCCTGATCATGACCACGAACGCGGGCGCGGCCGACATGGCGAAGGCGGCTTACGGCTTCACTCGCCAGAAGCGCGAGGGCGACGACCAGGAAGCGATCAATCGGCTGTTCGCGCCGGAGTTCCGCAACCGGCTCGACGCCGTCGTCACCTTCAATCACCTCTCGCCGGAGGTGATTGCCAAGGTGGTCGAGAAGTTCGTCATCCAGCTCGAGGCGCAGCTTGCCGACCGCAACGTCACCATCGAACTGACGGACGAGGCGAGCCGCTGGCTGATTGCCAATGGTTACGACGAGCTGATGGGCGCTCGCCCGATGGCGCGGGTGATCCAGGAGCACATCAAGAAGGGGCTCGCCGACGAGGTGCTGTTCGGCAAGCTCAAGGGCGGCGGCCACGTGCGCGTCGTTCTGCAAAAGGACGAAAGCGGCAACAGCAAGCTCGGCTTTGAGTTCCTCGAAGGGCCGGTGACGCCCAAGCCCGAGGCCATCCCGGAAAAGCGGGCCCGCAAGCCGCGCCGGCCGAGCGTTCGCAAGAAGCCGCCCGGTCCGAAAGATGACGGCGGGAGCGGTCCGCCTCGGGGCGGCAGCGTGCCGAAGGTGCCGCTGGTTAAGGTGTGACGGCAAAATCAGCGAGAGAAGGAAGGCCGCCCCGAGAGGCGGCCTTTCCGTTAGGGCTGCTGCTTCATGGAATCCGGGCGGATGAACAGCGCCGCGATGAGTGCGCCGGCGAGTTCCACGCAACCGCCGCCGAGAAAAGCCAGACGCAGCCCGGTCATGACTGCCGGTGTTGTGTTTCCAGCGGCGAACACCGCGTAGATCGCGCCGAGGACGGCAATGCCCAGCGTCGCGCCGATCATCCGCGCGGTGTTGACCAGGCCGGACGCGGTGCCGGAGCGCCCCGGCGGAACGCTCGCGACCGCGACGGCGTTGACCGGCGCGGTGTTGAGCCCGAGCCCGACGCCGATCACCAGCGTGGCGATCTCGATCAACGTCAGATCGAGAGATGCCGATACCAGGGTCAGCAGCAACAGCCCGCCGCCCATGCAGCCAAGGCCCGCGGTCATCAGGACGCGAGCGCCGAGCTTGCCCGCCAACATACCGGAGGCCTGCGAGACGGCGATGAAGGCGACCGACATCGGCAGCAAGACGAGGCCGGTTGAGAAGGCCGAAAGTCCACCCTGGTTTTGCAGGTAGAGCGGCAGCAGGAATAGCATCGCATACATGCCGAATGTCATGCAGCCGGCCCCGGCCAACGCCGCGTTGAATTCGTGACTTCTGAAAATGTCGAGTGGCACCAGCGCGCCTTTCTTGTCCTTTTCGACGAAGAAGAACAGCGCGGCTGCAACGATGAACGTGGTCGCCGAGAGCAGACCTGTCGGCGACGTCCAGCCACGATGCGGGGCCTCGATGGCGGCGACGCACAACGCGCTCAGGCCAGCGATGGCGAAAAGCTGTCCGGTGATGTCCAAGGTTCGGCCTTGCGGATCGCGCGTTTCCGGCACCCACCGCATGGCGAGGAAAATGGCCAGTGCGCAGATCGGCAGGACCAATGCGCAGACGGCGCGCCAGCCCGCCGCATCGACGACCAGTCCGCCGACAGTGGGGCCGAGCGCCGTGGCGATGCCGTTGCAACTCGCCCAGATGCCGATGGCGTGCGCGCGTTGCGCGGAATCGCGATAGGCAACGCTCAAGATGGCAAGCGACGTCGGTACGTCGAGGGCTGCACCGATCCCGGTAACGGCCCGGCCGGCGATCAGCGTCGCGCCGTTGGGCGCAACCATGCAGACCACAGAGCCAGCCACGATCAGAGCGATCCCGGCCATGAAGATCCGAGCGCGGCCATAAAGGTCGCCCAGCGTGCCGCCGGTGAGCAGGAGCGTGGCGTAGAGCAGATTGTAGACGTCCATGACCCATTGCAACTCGCTTACGCCGGCGCCGAGATCGTTGCCGATGTGCTTGAGCGCGAGATTGACGACCTGGGAGTCGAACTGCGCGATGAAGACGCCGAGCGACATGGCCAGAAGGATCATGGGCTTTCCAGTTTCTTGAATCCGCGCGGTTCGCGACCGCTTTCTGGATAACGCGGGAACGTGCATTGCGTCCCCATCGAACGCTTCGGCCGCGACCGAAGTGTTCGTGCTTGCATTCAGGGCGGCGCGGAGTAGCCTTCAGCCATGAACGCTCCGCGTCTCGCCGAAATCGGATCGCTGGTCGGCGATCAGGCCCGCGCCAATATCCTGTCGCAACTGATGGACGGTCGCGCCTTGACGGCAACCGAGCTTGGCTTTGCCGCCGGTGTCTCGGCGCAGACCACTAGCGGCCATCTCGCCAAGCTCACCGCGAGCGGCTTGCTTGCCGTCACCAAGCAGGGTCGTCATCGCTATTACCGTTTGGCGACGCCTCACGTCGCGCGGATGATCGAGCACATCATGGTGGTGGCCGGCGACAAGCCGGCGCGCATCCCGATGCATGGCGCGCGGCAGGAAGCGGTCCGCACGGCGCGCACCTGTTACGACCATCTGGCCGGGCGGCTCGGCGTCGGCATCGCCGATGTGCTGCTGGCGCGAAAGTATCTCGTGCTCGCCGCCGACGGCGGAGAGGTCACGCGCGCGGGTGCGCGTTTCCTGGACAAACTCGGCGTCGAGCCCGAAGCCGTTTCCGGCCGGCGGCCGTTCTGCCGCACTTGTCTCGATTGGACAGAGCGGCGTCCGCATCTCGCCGGCAAGCTTGGCACCGCGCTTGCGGCCCGGTTCTTCGAGCGCCGATGGTTGGAGCGCCAGGCCGGCAGCCGGGCGCTGACGGTCACGCCGGCGGGCCGTCGCATGCTCCGCGAGCTTTTCGGCCTGACGCTCTGAGCGTCCATGCGCCCATAAGGGTTGGCGTTGCGCGGCACGTGCGCCTGTGGGACAGAAGGGCGATGCCCGGCTTCACCGACAGGTCCGCGCCGCTCCATCCGTTCTTCGCCGGTGTGACATCGGCCTGCACATCGGTGTTTTCGCTGGTGCTGGCGGGAACCTATATCGGCCTTGGCGCGCTGGCCCATGATTTCGGCTTCGCCTCATGGTGGCTCGCACTTTCGACGGTGCTGGTGTGGGCCGCGCCGGCGCAAGTCATTTTGTTGTCCTCGCTTGGCACCGGCGGAGCGCTGATCGAAACCGCGATCGCGGTGACGCTGACGGCGATCCGTCTGTTTCCGATGGTGGTGGCGCTGCTGCCGCTGATCCGGGGCGGAGCGCGCCGGTTTCGCGATCTGCTGTTGCCCACGCACTTCACGTCCGCGAGCATGTGGGTGGAATCGCTGCGGCTGTTGCCGCGGATGCCGCCCGAGCGCCGCATCCCGTTCTGCAACGGCCTGTCGGTCGGCTACATGGGCACCGCGGTGGTGTTCGGCTTCGTCGGTTATTACCTCGCCGCCGGGCTGCCGCCGCTGCTGGCCGGTGCGTTGCTGTTTCTCACGCCGATGTCGTTTCTTGTTTCCACGGCGCGCAACAGCCGCGCGCTGGTGGATCGGATCGCATTCGGGCTTGGCCTTGTAATCGGGCCGCTGCTGACCTGGTACCACGTCCAGTTGGATCTGATGTGGACCGGTATCGGCGGCGGTGTGATCGCCTACGGCATTCATCGCCTGCGCAGAATCGCGTCATGAGCGCGGTCTGGACCGAGCTTTGGCCCTATCTCATGCTGATCCTGGCCGGCTTCCTGCCGAACGAGATCTGGCGGGTATTCGGCCTTGTCCTGGCGCGCGGCCTGAACGAAGGGTCGGAACTGGTGCTGTTGTCGCGCGCCGTCGCGACGGCGATCATCGCCGGCGTGGTCGCCAAACTGATCGTTTTTTCGAGCGGCGCACTCGACAGCATCCCGTTGGCGGTGCGCCTTACCGCGGCGGGCGGCGGGTTCGTCGCATTTTTTCTGGTGCGCCGCTCGGTGTTCGTCGGCGTCCTGGTGGGTGAGGTGGTGCTGCTGGCTGGAGGCTTTTTGTTCGGCCCTTAGATCATGATCCCGAAAAGCGGAAGCGGGTTTTCGGATAAGATCATGCTCAGTCAAAAGACAAGCGACGCGTCTGGTTCAACGTGGTTGAATCAGACGCGAGTCAGGGCCGCGGCGAGCTTAAGCGCTTGGTCGGACAGCACGTCGGGCCGTTCCTTCTCGCTCGCCGGTGGTTTCATCGCGACACCCGCCTTGCGCGGAATGACGTGGACGTGAAGATGGAACACCACCTGGCCGCCGGCCCCCTCGTTGAATTGCTGGATGGTGATGCCATCGGCGTGAAACACGCTCATCGCGGCCTTGGCGATAGTCTGCGATGCGTGCATCACGGCGGCGAGGTCGTCGGGCGCGATGTCAAGCAGGTTGCGGGCGGGCGCCTTCGGCAGCACCAGCGTATGGCCCGGTGCGCGCGGCATGATGTCGAGGAACGCCAGCACCTTGTCGTTCTCGTAAACCTTATGGCACGGCAATTCGCCGCGAAGGATTTTTGCGAAAATGTTCTGCGGGTCGTAGCCCGGCATGGATGCCTCCCTGAAATCCCGTTCGTGTCCGCGCGCGCCGCGCGTCAGTCTTGTTCCTGTTCAATCAGATCCTTGCGGAACGGCGCCAGCGCCGCAAGCTCTTTGCCGGCCTCCTGGACGTAGGCTCGCTCGCGCGTCAGATAGTCGGCGACCGCCCGGCGCAAGCCCGGATCGGCAATGTAGTGGGCAGAGTGTGTCGTGGTCGGCATGTAGCCGCGCGCCAGCTTGTGTTCGCCTTGCGCGCCGGCCTCGACCCGCTTGAGCCCGTGTGCGATGGCAAAGTCGATGGCTTGATAGTAGCAGACCTCGAAGTGCAAAAAGGGGTGGTGCTCGATTGCACCCCAGTGGCGGCCGAAAAGCGTATCCGAGCCTATGAAGTTGATCGCGCCTGCAATCCAGCGGCCGGCGCGCTTAGCCATGACCAGCACAATGCGGTCGGCCATGCGCTCGCCGATCAGCGAATAGAATTTACGATTGAGATAGGGACGGCCCCATTTGCGCGAGCCCGTCTCCATGTAGAACTCGAAAAAGGCGTCCCAGACCTCTTCGGTCAGGTCGCGCCCGGTCAGCCAGTGTACCGTGACGCCGGCCGCCAGCGCCTCGCGCCGCTCGCGGCGGATGGTTTTGCGCTTGCGCGCCGACAGCGCCTCGAGAAAGGCCTCGAAGGTGGCGTAGCCGGCATTCTCCCAATGGAACTGCTGGTCGGTGCGATGCAGGAAGCCATGCTCGACCAACTCCCGGCATTCGGCCTCCGGCAGGAAGGTGAAATGAACCGAGGACGTGTCGTGCCGTCGGCACAATTCGATCAGGCCGGCGGTGAGGGCGGCGCGCATCCGCACGGCATCGGGCGAGGGGCGCACCAGCAGCCGCCTGCCGGTCGCCGGCGTGAATGGCACCGAAACTTGAAGCTTCGGGTAGTACTGGCCGCCGGCGCGTTCGTAAGCCTCCGCCCAGCCGCGATCGAAGACATACTCGCCGCGAGAATGCGATTTCAGATAACAGGGTACAACGCCGAGCACGCCGCCTTGCGGGGCTTCCGCAACGACATGCTGGGGTTGCCAGCCGGTTCGCGCCGTGGCCGAGCCCGAAGCCTCCAGGGAGTACAAAAAATCATATGATATGAATGGATTATAGGAAATATCTTCTTCAATAGATTGATTAGCTGCCTTTTTCTCAGAATTCGGTTGAAGAATATCGCCTATCCGTGGATTCGCGCATCCGTCCCATGTCGCAGCGCCAATTTCGGCAATGGCCGGGACGATGCGGAGCTGCAGATCGACAAGGGCGGCGGTTGCAGGTGGGGGCATAAGCGATAGCGACGGGTCTGATTGCGTAGGGTCGGCGTTGGCCTATCCCATAAATATGGTGATTATGGCCGAAAGCCTTCAAAAATCATCTGGTCGGCAAAACGGGCTGCGCGGGCGCGGTCGGCCGCGGTCCGGACGGTCCAGGTGAGAAGCGGCCAGCGCAGCACATGGCGGGCGATCAGAGGCGGTGCCGTGGTCAGGTCCTGCAGCCGGTAGGCAAGGAACTGCGGGCGTGCAGCCAGGGCGTGCCGGGCGTAATTCCATGAGGAAACCGGCGGCTCATCTGCGTCGGCGCCGCGACGCTCCGCAACCAGCCCGCGCGGCAGCGCAGGCGCGAGCCCGCGCACAGCGGCGATCAGGCCGGGATCGAACGACATCACCGCAACGGGGCCGCCGTAACCCGCCAGTACGGCCGCGGTCCGTGCGGCCAGCCGGGTGTCGCCCGCGAAGCCGCCCTTCAGTTCGATCAGGAGCGTGATGCGGCCGGCGACGAGGTCGCACAACTCGCCAAGCGTGAGCATCCGGTCGGTGGTGCTTTTGAACGAAACCTGCCGAAGCGCGGCGGCCGTCATTGCGTTGAGCCGGTCCGATCCCTCGGTGAGGCGGCCCAGCACCCCATCGTGATGGACCATCGCCTCGCCATCGGCGCTGATCTGCAGGTCGCACTCGATGCCATAGCCGCCTTCGATCGCGGCACGGAAGGCCGATACGGTGTTCTCGATCACGCCGATCGCGGCATCGTGCAGGCCCCGATGGGCAATCGGCCGCGTGGTCAGCCAGTCGCGCATTCAGGCGTCAGGACACCTCGAACGAGCCTTCGACCTCCACCGCCGCGTCCATCGGCAGGGCGGCAACGCCAACCGTGCTGCGTGCATGGCGGCCCTTGTCGCCGAACGCGGCAACCACAAGGTCGGACGCGCCGTTCATCACCTTGGGACCGTCGGGAAAGCCCGGCGCCGAATTGATGAATCCGCCAAGCCGCACCACGCGCGCGATCTTGTCGAGATCGCCGAGCGCATTCTTGATCTGCGCCAGGATGTTGATCGCGCAGGCGCGTGCTGCCTTCTGGCCGTCCTCGATCGAGACGCCGGCGCCGAGTTGGCCCTTGGCGACGAGTTGGCCTTCGGCGTCGAGGCAGAGCTGGCCGGAAACCACCATGAAGTTTCCTGTGCGCACGAACGGCACGTAGTTGGCGACTGGCGCGACCGGCGTCGGCAACACGATGCCGAGATCCGCAAGCCTCTTTTCGACCACTCCCGCCATTATCGTCCTCCTTGCGCCACGCGCCGCCTGCCCGGTGCGCAAAAGCTCGGCACAAGCCCGCGCGCCCATCAAATTGCCGTCTTTGTCTTCGCCGATCAGGGGCCCGCTTGCAAGGCAGTCGTTGCTGCGTATGTGGGTGGCCACTATCTTGCCCCATTGGGCGATTCGATGATCGCGTGCCGCCGGTTCGCGTCACCAGGAGCTTGCCGATGAAAGCATTCGCCGCGCCCGCAATGTTGCTTGCCGTCGCCATGTCGGCGGCATCCGCGCCATCGGCGCCGGCGATGACCCAAGCGAACGCGGCAGCGCTGTCGGCCGGCGTCATGCCGCTCGCCGCGCATCGCGCAATCTACGACCTGAAGCTGTCGAACACGCGCGGCAAGCGCGCCATGAGTGCGGTGCGCGGCCGTATCCTTTATGATTTCAGCGGCAGCGCCTGTGAAGGCTATGCGCTGCAGTTCCGGCAGGTGTCGGAGATCGACAGCGGCGAAGGCAAGGAGGTTATCACCGACTTGCGTTCCACCTCGTGGGAAGATGGCGCTGCGCGGCGCTTGCGGTTCCATTCGCAGAACTTCTTTGACGAAAATCTGCGCGACGCCGTCGATGGGCAGGCCGAACGGGAGGAGGGCGGTATCGCCGTCAGCCTGACCACACCAAGCGACAAGAAGATCGACTTGAAATCCGACGTGGTCTTTCCGACCGAGCCCGTCCGCCGCATCATCGCAGCGGCACGCGAACGCAAGACTCTGCTGCAACTCGCGGTCTATGACGGTTCGGATACCGGCGAGAAAATTTACGATACGCTGGCCGTGATCGGCCACGCCATCAAGCCGGGCGAGCAGAAGCCCGCCGACGCGACCGCCAAACAGCCGGTGTTTGCGACGTTGACGCGCTGGCCGGTGACCATCAGCTATTTCGACCGCTCGATCCCCCAGCAGGCGGGCGAGCAGACGCCAGTCTACGCCATCACCTTCGAGCTATACGAGAATGGCGTGTCGCGCGCGCTGATGCTTGACTACGGGGATTTCGTTCTCAGTGGCGAGATGACGTCGATCGAGATGAAGGACACCAAGCCCTGCAAGTGATGCGGGCCGGGGTTCAGATATCGTCCTCCAGCGCCAGCCCTTTCACCATCGCGTCAGCGCCGAACTTGTGCCGCACGCGATCCACGGCGCGCTCGGCCGCGGCCCGGCGATCGGCGTCGCGGTCGATCAGGTCGGCGGGATCCGCATCGGTCGCGTCGGTCAGCGCGCTGACGCCGACGCCGAGGAGGCGGTAGTTCGTTCCGTTGATTTCACGCGCCAGAAGCTCGCGCGCGGCGTTGAAGATCTTGCCGGCAAGCTGCGTCGGATCTCCGAGCGAGCGCGTGCGGGTGAGGATGCGGAAGTCCGCGGTCTTCAGCTTAAGCGTGACCGTCGTGCCGGCGATGCGCTTTTCCTTGAGCCGGTCGGACACCTCTTCCGCCGCGGCCCACAGCCGCTTTTCCAGCGGCCGGAACGAGGCGATGTCGCTCTCGAACGTGTTTTCCGCGGACACGCTCTTGCGCTCGCGCACGGGATCGACGGGCCGGACGTCGATGCCGCGCGCCAGGCGTGACAGCCGCAATCCTTCCGCGCCGTAGCGGCGCATCAGGTCGCGCTCATCGGCTTTCTGCAGGTCGGCGATCAGGTGGAAGCCGTCCTTGGCGAGCCGCTGCGCCGTCACCTTGCCGACGCCGTAGATCAGCGACACCGGCTTTGGTGCCAGGAATGCCGCCGCCTCCGCCTGGCCGAGCACAGCGAAGCCGCGCGGCTTGTCGAGGTCGGAGGCGATCTTGGCCAGGAACTTGTTGGCGGCAAGCCCGATCGACACGGTGATGCCAAGCTCGCGCTCCACGCGGCTGGCAAACCGCGCGAGCGCCTTGGCCGCGCTCATGCTGTGCAGCCGGTCGGTGCCGGCAAGGTCCATGAACGCCTCGTCGATCGAAAGCGGCTCCACCAGCGGCGTGAGATCGTGCATCAGCGCGCGGACCTCACGGCTGACGGTGGCGTATTTCCCCATGTTCGGGCGCACGATGGTGGCATGCGGGCAAAGGCGCCTGGCCTCGAACATCGGCATTGCCGAGCGCACGCCGAAGGTGCGGGCGATGTAGCAGGCGGTCGATACCACGCCGCGCGTGCCGCCGCCGATGATCAGCGGCTTGTCGGCGAGGCTCGGGTCGTCGCGCTTCTCGATGGTGGCATAGAAGGCGTCGCAGTCGACATGGCAGATGGTCAGCGTCTCCAGCTCCGGATGGCGGAGAACGCGCGGTGAAAAACAGACCGGGCAGCGGGTGCTCTCGCCCGCGTTGCTGAGGCAATCGCGGCAGAACGCCGGCATCAGGGCACGTCCCGTTCCCACACGCCGCCGAGCGCCGCGCGGGCTCGTTCGATCTCGCCCGGGTCGATGCCGGCATGGTCTGCAAATGCGACCAGAAGCGCCTCGTCGCCGGCGAAATAATCCAGCACGCCGGAAAGGAAATTCGGATCGTGCGCGGCCTTGCGAATGTCCCCCGGGCCGACGCCGGTGGCCGCGAGGAAACCGCCAAGATGGTCGGGCTCCGAGGCCAGGAAGGAGAGTGCGCTAATCGCCAGGGCCTGGGCCTGCTCGCGTCTGTTGTCGGTTTTTCGATTTTGTTTTTTGCCGTCGGTCATGGCTGGAGCGCTTCCCGTCGCGCCGATTCGAAAAAGGATGCTTCAGTTTATCAAGCCTGCGGTGGCCGCGCGCACGATCTGTCGCCGCCGTCCCCCGCTGCCTGCGGCGGCCTCACCGGCCGGACTTCGCGGCGTCGGCCGGTGTATTTTCTGTTGATTTTTCATTATGTTAACGCATTTGCGGCAGGCGGCTGTCACAACGCCGGTTCATGTTTATGTTTTCGTTTCCGTAAGGTTTCCTCACTACGCTGTTAAACATTGTGCCGAAGCGTGGTCGGACGCTTTAGGCTTTCGGCGCCGGGCATTGCAAGTGCGCGCGATATCGGAGAGCGGGGCGAATGGCGAAGACGGTCCTGATCGTGGAGGACAACGAGCTCAATATGAAGCTGTTCCACGATCTGCTGGAGGCGCACGGCTATCGGACCATCGGCACCCGTAACGGCATCGAAGCGCTGGATCTTGCCCGGAAGCACCGTCCCGATCTGGTGCTGATGGACATTCAGCTTCCGGAAGTGTCGGGTCTTGAGGTCACCAAATGGCTGAAGGACGATCCGCAACTCAAGTCGATCCCGGTGGTCGCGGTCACCGCCTTTGCCATGAAGGGCGACGAGGAGCGCATCCGCGAGGGCGGTTGCGAAGCTTACCTGTCGAAGCCGATATCGGTCGGAAAGTTCATTGAAACCATCCGGCATTTCCTGGGAAGTTCTTGAGGAGCTTGAGCCGTGACCGCCCGTGTTCTCGTTGTCGATGACATTCCGGCCAACGTGAGGCTGCTCGAAGCGCGGCTTTCGGCCGAATATTTCGACGTCGTCACCGCCTCGAACGGCGCCGAGGCTCTGGCGATCTGCGAGAGGGCGGAATGCGACATCGTCCTGCTCGACGTCATGATGCCGGACATGGACGGTTTCGAGGTTTGCCGCCGTATCAAGGCCGATCGCAACACCCACCATATCCCGGTCGTCATGGTGACGGCGCTCGACCATCCGTCGGACCGCATCCGGGGGCTCGACGCCGGTGCCGACGATTTCCTGACCAAGCCGATTTCCGACGTGGCGTTGATCGCCCGGGTGCGGTCGCTGTCGCGGCTCAAGATGATGACCGACGAGTTGCGCATGCGCGCGCTGACCTCGCGCGAGATCGGCATTGTCGACCCGGATAACCAGACGCTAACGGATGACGGCGGAGCGGGGCGCATCCTGGTTGTTGACGACCGGATATCGTCGAGCGATCGGTTGGTCGCGGCATTGTCCGCCACGCACGGCGTCGATGTCGAGGCAAGCGCGGACGAAGCGCTGTTCCGAGCGGTCGAGGGCCAGTACGATCTGCTGATCGTTTCGCTCGCGCTCGAGAGCTGCGACGCGCTGCGGCTGTGCAGCCAAATCCGCTCCCTGGAGCGGACGCGCAACGTCCCGATCCTGGCTCTCTACGAAAATGACGATCATGCGCGCATGATCCGCGGGCTCGAGATCGGTGTGAACGATTATCTGATGCGGCCCATCGACAAGAACGAATTGCATGCGCGCGTGCGAACGCAAATCCGCAAAAAGCGTTACGCTGATCGGCTGCGCGACAACGTACAACAATCGATCGAAATGGCGATCACCGACGCGCTGACCGGCCTTTTCAATCGGCGCTACATGGAGAGTCATCTTGGGGCGCTGGTGGAGCAGGCTTCGGCACGCGGCAAGCCGTTGACGGCGCTGATGCTGGACATCGACTACTTCAAGTCGGTCAACGACACCTATGGCCACGATGCCGGCGACGATGTGCTGCGCGAATTTGCCACCCGCATCAGGAAGTCGATCCGCGGCATCGACCTGGCTTGCCGCCTGGGTGGCGAGGAGTTCGTCATTATCATGCCGGAAACCGATGTGGCGGTTGCGGCCACCGTCGCCGAGCGGTTGCGCCGGCGCATTGCGTCGGAACCGTTCGTGATTGCCGCAGGGGCGGCCAAGCTGGAAATCACGATCTCGATCGGTGTTGCGACGCGCGACGTCTCCGACGACAACGCCGCTGCCATTCTCAAGCGTGCCGATCAGGCGCTTTATCGCGCCAAGCGTGACGGCCGCAACCGCGTGGTCGCCGAGGCCGCATAGCATCTGGAATTGCTCGGACCTGTCTGCGGTCGACGGCGCCGTCAACCATAACGATTCAGGTTGACGCGCGATTGCCGGCCGAAACGGCCTTTGTTGGGCCCTTCAGCGTTGCTTTCAGGAAGCGGTCCGATAGCGTGTCCGCAAGCCCTGCGGAAATGCTCAGGTCCGCCGCATCTCCTGAGTCCGTGGGGTTCGGCCGGCTTGAGGGCGATGCGAGTGGCCTCCTCGTAACATTGTCCTCGGCCGGCCACCTGATTTTCCCCGTCCGGGCATAGCTGGAACCGGCGATGTGGCTGGAACCAACGAAAAGGGCGCCGAAACGGCGCCCTGGTCCGCCCGGCAGTCCGGTGGCGTCGATTACTTGATCTTACCCTCGACGAACTCGACGTGCTTCTTCGCGACTGGGTCGTATTTCTTCATCTTGAGCTTCTCGGTCATCGTGCGCGAGTTCTTCTTGGTCACGTAGTAGAACCCGGTATCCGCGCTGGACACGAGCTTGATCTTGGTGCTGACGGCCTTGGCCATGACAATCCTCAGGGGTTGGCGCTGTTGGGGCGGAAACTAAGGTTTTGAGGGCCAAAGTCAAGGAAAGCAGGGGCTTCTCCTAGAGGAAGTCCCGAACCCGCCTGCCGCTCACGACATGGTAGTAAGGAACCGGCAGGTCGTGGCTGAAGCCCTTTTCGAGCAGGCCCTGCAGGTCGCGCAGGACCAGTTCCGTGATGGCCATCAATTCGATCCGCTGCTTGATCTGCGAAAGAGGCAGCCAGACGAGGTCCACCAACTCGGCATCCGGTCCCACCTTGCCATCGACCTTGTGGGCGATGGCAGTGATGTCGGCCGTGAAGAAGCGGGTGTCGTAACGCCGTGCCCGGCGGGGTGGGGTCACCGCCCGCGCAATGAAATGCATGGTGGACAGGTCGGGACGGATGTTCGACTCGACGAAGGCGGACCAAGCCTCGTCGGCCTTGGCCGCCGGTTCCTGGGACTTGGAACCGAGCAGCAGGCCGGTTTCCTCGAAGGTCTCACGGACCGCGGTGAGCGCGAAGGCGCGAGCCTTGCCGACGCTCGGGCGCCGGATGTTCAGCATCAGCTTTTGTTCGGCGCGCGGATCGAGCGGAGCCGCGACCGGCATTTTTCGGTCGGCTGGATCGATGCGGCCGCCGGGAAATACATACCGCCCCGGCATGAACACATGGCCCTCGTGGCGTTTGCCCATCAGGACCTTCGGCTCGGGCCCGCTACGGTCGAGCAGGATCAGCGTCGATGCATCCCGGGGCCGGAGATTGGGATGGCCCTTGGATGCTTCGGTGGTGAAGCGCTGAAGCAGGCTTTCGTCGGGGGAACTTGTCATCGGCCTCTTTTACCATAGCGTTTCTTCGGTGGGCGCTCATGTTTTGTCTTGCCCGGCCGGTTCGAGACGCGACGCTGCGCGCCGGTCACGATCCGCCCTTCGGAGAGGAGTTCGAAGCGGAGCGCGCCGGCCACCGGCGCGGCCTCGACCAGAGTTACCGTCACACGATCGCCGAGGCGATGAGTCTCGCCCGAATGGCTGCCGACCATCGCGTGCATGGCCTCCTCATAGCGGAAGAATTCATGGCCGATGGTGCGGGCCGGCACAAAGCCGTCGGCGCCGGTGCCGTCGAGCTTGATGAACAGGCCGGCGCGGGTGACGCCGGAGATGCGCCCCTCGAAGGTCGCGCCGATCCGGTCGGACAGGAAATGCGCGATCAGGCGGTCGTTGGTTTCCCGTTCGGCCTTCATCGCGCGCCGTTCTGCGGCGGAAATCTGCGCGCCGATTTCGGTCAGCGCGGCGACATCCTGGCTTTCCGGCAGACCGTCGTCGCCGAACCCCCGGGCGCGGATCAGCCCGCGATGCACGATCAGGTCGGCATAGCGGCGGATCGGCGAGGTGAAGTGTGCGTAGCGGCGCAGGTTCAAGCCGAAGTGGCCGTAGTTCTCGGCGGCATATTCGGCCTGGGCCTGCGAGCGCAGCACCACCTCGTTCACCAGCGTCTCGATATCGGTGCCGCGGACGCGGTCGAGGATACGATTGAATTGCTCCGCCCGCAGCGCGCCGCCCTTGGGCAGCGAGATGTGCAGCGTTTCGAGAAACTGCCGGAGCGCCTCGATCTTCTCCAGCGACGGTTCGTCGTGAACGCGATAGACCAGCGGGACGCGGGCCTTCTCGAGCGTTTCGGCCGCGGCGACATTGGCGAGGATCATGAATTCTTCGATCAGCCGATGCGATTCCAGCCGTTCCGGCGTAATGACACGATCCACGGTGCCGTCGGCCTTGAGCATGATCTTGCGTTCGGGCAAATCCAGGTCGAGTGGGCCACGCGCATCACGTGCGCGCTTGAGCGCTTCATAGGCGTCGTAAAGCGGCCTGAGCACCGCATCGAGCAGCGGCCCGGTGTCCTCGTCGGTACGGCCGCCGACGGCAGCCTGCGCCTGCTGATAGTTGAGCTTGGCCGCCGATTTCATCAGCACGCGGTGAAACGTATGCGAGTGCTTGCGGCCGTCCTTGCCGATGACCATCCGCACTGCCAGCGCCGCGCGATCTTCGCCCGCGCGCAGCGAGCACAGATTGTTTGAGATGCGCTCCGGCAGCATCGGCACGACGCGATCGGGGAAATAGACCGAGTTGCCGCGTTTCAGCGCCTCGCGGTCGAGCGCCGAGCCCGGCCGCACGTAATGTGCAACATCGGCGATGGCGACCGTCAGGATGTGCCCGCCGGGATTGGCAGGATCGGGGTCGGGTGCCGCGTGCACGGCGTCGTCGTGATCCTTGGCGTCGAGAGGGTCGATGGTGACGAGGGGAAGCCTGCGCCAGTCTTCGCGGCCCGCGAGCCCGACAGGTTGCGCGGCATGCGCCTCGGCTTCGGCGGCGACCGGGAACACGTGCGGGATGTCGTGGGCATGGATCGCGATGATGCTGACCGCGCGTTCGCTCTTGATCGAGCCGAGCCGCTCCTCGACGCGCGCGGTCGGCATGCCGAGCCGGCTGTGGCGTTGCACGCTGACCGCAATCAGGTCGCCGTCCTGCGCGTCCTTGGTTGCATCGCGCGGAATGGCAAGCTCGCGGCCGAGCTGTTTCTTGTCGATCGGCACCAGCCTGCCGCCGCCAGATGGCAGTCCACGGAAGATGCCGAGCGCGCGGACCTTGGCCTTGTCGATGATCTTGATGACGCGGCCGCTGTAGGCGGCTTCGCCGCCGGCCGCGTCTTCGCCGGTTTCTTCGACGCGCAGCAGCGCACGGTCGCCGACGCCGGCAACCTCGTGCGGCCGTGCCTTGCGTGGGGTTGCTATACGGATCGTGGGGACCGCCCCGCGAGTTTCGGTGTCCCACTCTGTCGGTGTGGCGATGAGTTCGCCGTCGCGGTCGCGGCCGGTGATGTCGGCCAACGTCACCGAGGGGAGCGCACCGGGGTGAAGCAGCTTCTTGCGCCGGGATTCAATGTGGCCGTCATCGGCCAGTTCACGCAGAACGCGCTTGAGTTCGGCGCGACGTTCGTTTTTCAAGTTGAAGGCGCGTGCGATTTCTCGGACTCCGGCCTTGCCGGGCTTGTCGCCGATGAAGGCGAGGATTTCTTCCTTCGTGGGGAAGGGGGATGCTGTGGGTTTGTATTGAGCCAATGAGTGTCTCTGCGCCTGAAGGGCGCTGTCTATGAACGGAAATCTAGGGTTTGGCGGGCGGATTCGCCAGCGCGCCGAAGCGCGGTCTCGGCAGGCGCTGCGGTATGGCGCAACCTGTCCACGACGCGCCCGGCCTTGACCGGGCATCGATGACGCCGCTTGGCGGCGGATAGGCAGCTTGGCGGCGGATCGGCAACAGCGACGTGTTCGCTATTCGGCAGCGGTGGCCTTCTTCGATTTGCGGGGGGCTTTGGCCGCGCTCGCTGCTGCCCGTTTCTTCGGTTTGGTTGCAGCTTTGGTCGAACGCTTGGCTGTAGCCTTCGGCGCGGCTGCCTTCTTCGGTGTGTCGCCGCCGCGCGCCGGGCGCTTGCGGCGGGAGGTTGAGCCGCCGCCACGCTCGGCGCGCGCGTCAATCAGCGCCACCGCTTCATCAAGCGTGATGGTCTCGGGCGTCTTGTCATTCGGGAGATTGGCGTTGACGCCGTTGTGGCTGACATAGGGGCCATAACGTCCATTTTTGGCGACGATCATGCCGCCCTTCTGTGGATGCTCGCCGATCTGCTTGCCCGGATCGGCGCCGAAGCGACGGCCTTTGCCGGGATTGAGCTTCTTCTCCTCGATCAATGCCACCGCGCGATTGAGCCCGATGCTCAGGATGTCCTCGTCGGCCCCGATGTTGGCGTAGGTCTTGCCATGCTTGACGTAAGGCCCGAAGCGCCCGACGCCGCCGATGATGTCCTCGCCGTCGTCGGGATGCTTGCCGATGGTGCGGGGCAGGGCGAGAAGCCTGAGCGCGCGATCGAGGTCGATGTCGTCGGGTGAAACACCCTTCGGCAGGCTGGCCCGCTTGGGCTTGACGGCCTTGCCGTCCTCGTCCTTGGTCGCCTCGCCGAGTTGGAGATAGCTGCCGAACCGGCCCGAGCGCACGGTTACCTCGAGGCCCGTTTCGGGGTCCTCGCCGAGCTTGCGCATCCCGCCGCCGTTGCCGTCCGCGCCAACCGCAAGCTGACGCGTGTAACGGCATTCGGGATAGTTGGTGCAGCCGATGAAACCGCCGAAACGCCCGAGCTTCAATCCGAGCCGCCCGGTGTGGCAGTTCGGGCATTCGCGCGGATCGCTGCCGTCGGCGCGTGGCGGGAACAGGTGCGGCTCCAGCACGGCGTCGAGCGCATCGATCACCTGGGCGACACGCAGATCCTTGATCTCGCCGACGGCGCCGGTGAAGTCGCGCCAGAAGTCGCGCAGCACGTCCTTCCACGGGATCTCGTTGTTGGAGATCTGGTCGAGTTGTTCTTCCAGATTGGCGGTGAAGTCGTATTCGACGTAGCGCGCGAAGAAGTTCTCGAGGAACGCGGTCAGCACGCGCCCCTTGTCTTCGGGCATCAGGCGCTTCTTCTCCAGCCGCACGTAACCGCGGTCGCGCAGCACCTGCAGGATCGAGGCATAGGTCGACGGCCGGCCGATGCCGAGTTCTTCCATGCGCTTGACCAGCGAGGCTTCGGAGTAGCGTGGCGGCGGCTCGGTGAAGTGCTGGCTCGCGGCGATCTCGCGCTTGTCCAGCGCCTCTCCGGCCGACATCGACGGCAGACGGTTGGTGTCTTCTTCGTCGGACTTGTCGTCCTGATCCTCATTATAGAGTGTGAGGAAGCCGTCGAACTTCACCACCGTTCCGGTGGCGCGCAGCTCCAGCATCCGCGAGGCGACCTTGGCGACGATATCGACCGTGGTGCGCTCGAGTTCCGCCGACTCCATCTGGCTTGCGATGGTGCGCAGCCAGACCAGCTCGTAGAGCTTGGCTTGGTCGGGCTCCAGCATCCGCTTCACGTCGCCCGGCCGGCGGGCAAGGTCGGTCGGGCGGATGGCCTCGTGCCGCATATACGTGATGAGGCCGACGGTTTCGCCGCCAATGTCGATGCCTTCGTAGAGGCGCTGCGCAAGGCGCATCGTATGCGCCGGCGCGAAGCCGAACTTGCGGCTCGCCTCCTGTTGCAGCGTCGAGGTCATGAACGGCGGATAGGGGTTGCGCCGGGCCGGCTTGGCTTCGACCGAGTTGACGGTGAAGGCGGCGGTGTCGAGCGCGCGCTTGAAATCCTCGGCCTCCTGGCCCGAGCCGATGTCGAGGCGCTGGATCTTCTTGCCGTCGGCGCCGACCAGGCGCGCCTCGAAAGTTTCGTTGCGCGGCGTCGCAAGCGTCGCGACCAGCGACCAGTATTCACGGGC
>JAFKKQ010000256.1 GCA_017304505.1 Hyphomicrobiales bacterium
GCCGATCATCAGCCCGAGCGTGAACAATGAGTTCATCAGCGGCTGTCCCCATTCGGTCTCCTGCTCGCAGAAGTGCCGGTCGATGTGCAGCGGCTGGGGATTCAGCGTCATGTTAGAGAACAGCATGTTGTCCATCTGCGTCACGGTGCGCCAGTAACGGTGCTCGGTGACGGAGCTGACGACAAAGTCCTCGAAATAGAGGCCGCCGCGCGGGTGACGCTTCGCCGTATCCATTGTTGCTTCCGACATTGTTGGCCTCCTCATTCTGTCGGTATTAAGTTTTCGTTTACCATAGTCGTTAACAGTTCAGTCCGACCATGTCGCACTTTCGCGGCTGGCCGAAGGCAGCCATGATCGTCGATCCCAGCGGAACCAATCAGGCCGTGACCGGCGCCATCCGGCAGGCCGCGCGGATGACGGGCACCGACTTTAAGTATCTGCTCGCGACCGCCCAGGTCGAGTCGAACCTTAATCCGACAGCGAAGGCTTCGACGTCTTCGGCGCATGGGCTGTTCCAGTTCATCGAGCAGACGTGGCTTGGCATGCTCAAGGAGCGGGGACCCGCGCTCGGCTACGCGCCTTATGCCGATGCCATCGCCCGCCGGCCTTCGGGAGAGTATGCGGTCAGCGATCCGCGGATGCGCGGCGCGGTGATGAATTTGCGATCCGATCCGACCGCCAATGCGCTGATGGCGGGGGCCTACACGCGAATGAACGCGGGTAAGCTTGCCGAGCGTTTTGGCCGCGCGCCGACAGGGGGCGAGCTTTATATCGCGCATTTCCTCGGATCTGGAGGCGCGAGCCAACTGATTGCCCTTGCCGAATCGACGCCGCAGGCCCCGGCTGCCGCCAGCCTTCCGGAGGCGGCACGCGCCAATCCATCGATCTTTTTCGATCGGTCTGGCCGCGCCCGCGGGGCGGCCGAGGTTTATCGCCATCTGGTCGGGCGTTATGAGGCCGCGCGCGGCGGAAGCGCGTCTAATTCGACGCAAACCGCGGCGACGGCCGCGGGCACGCCGGGCCCTCTGGTGTTCACTCCGGCCCTGATCGACCAGCTCAATGCCGCGGCACCGCGAACCGTCCCGGCGACCGGTACCGCCGAATCCGGCTCGGTGTTTTACGGCCTGTTCCACACCGGTCCTGGCCGGGAAGCGGTGTCGCCGGTCGTGCAGGCGCTGTGGAGTTCGCCGCCGGTATCGCCGGTTGCTGTGCCTGCCACTCCGTCCGGTGCTGCACCCGGACAGGCAGATAGCTTGCTCGATCTTTTCCGGGATCGGCCTGCGGATACGCGCAGCCTGTTCAGTGGCCGCTCCGGTGCCTAGGTCCGCCAATATGCTTAAGATTTATGCTGAACGCTTTGTTAAAGTTCTGGCGGTAGGCTGATGCTGCCGTCCATTGACGGGACGGCGGTGCCGCATCGTTCTGCGGTCAATCGTTTGGTCCAGCCATGATTGTCCGACATTTCCTGCAATGGGTCCGCACCGCGCCGGCCGGCGATCGTGCCGAGGCAACCAGCGCGCTTGCACGTGCGTTTCTGTATTCTGACCTTTCCGATAGCGATCGCGACGCGGCCGAGGGTGCCTTGGTCATGATGCTCGACGACACGTCGCCGCTGGTGCGGCAGGCGATGGCGGAGGTTTTTGCTGGCTGCGATGTCGCGCCGCCAACCATCGTCCACGCGCTCGCTTACGATCAGCCGGATATTGCAGCGCCCGTCCTGAAACGTTCGCCGCTGTTGGTCGACGCCGATCTGGTTGAGATTGTCGCGACGGGAGAGCCGGAGCGCCAGGCTGCGGTTGCCGCGCGGGTCGATCTTCCTTGTTCGATATCGGCCGCAATCGCGGAGGTCGGTTCTGCGGAATCGTGCTTGGTGCTGCTGGAAAACTGGCGCGCTGAAATCGTTCCGTTTTCGATTGATCGCATTGTCGAGCGGTTCGGCCATCTCGGCGTCATCCGCGATGCATTGCTGGAGCGCGACGACCTTGCCGTTTCGACGCGACAATCGCTGGTCGTCAAGCTGTCTCAGACGTTGGCCGACTTTGTTGCGGCGCGCGAGTGGCTGCCGGAGGAACGTGCGCGGCGGATTGCTTACGAGGCCTGCGAGCGGGCAACGGTCGCGCTCGCATCGGACACGCCGGACGGGGAGTTGCGTCCGCTCATCCGCCATTTGCGCGAGAGCGGGCAACTGACCGCCGGATTGATTCTCCGCTCGCTGCTCTCGGGGCACGTCGAGCTGTTCGAGGATGCGCTGGCCGAGTTGGCGGATGTGCCGTTGCGCCGCGTCGTCGGCATCGTGCATGACGGGCGCGGATCGGGTTTCCGGGCCCTCTACGACAAGGCGGGCCTGCCGGCGTCGGTCTTTCCGGCGTTCCGGGAGGCGGTGGAGGCGATGCACGACGACGGCTTCGTCGTCGAACCCGGCGGTGCGAGCGGTCTTAAGCGCCGGATCGTCGAGCGCGTGCTGGCACGCTGCGAGGATGAGACCCCGGAGGAGATCGCGCCTTTGCTGACGCTGTTGCGCCGCTATGCCGCGGAGGCCGCCCGCGAGGAGGCACGCCTGTTCTGCGACGATCTGGTGGCCAACGATTGGATTGGCACAGACGCGGAATGGGAGACGGCAGCAGCCTGATCGGCGCTCGCCCTGCGCGAACCGCGTGGCCCGATCTCAGAACAAATCCAAACCGGCCCGCGATCCGCTGTCGATTTTCGCGAGGATCTCCGGGCGGTGCTGGTTTTCCTTTACGAGAAAGGCGTCGGTCACCTGGCGCAGCTTGCCGGTCAACTCGGTGGCGGCGGTGGTGATGTCTTCGCGCTCATGCTCGCGGACGATCGCGCACACGGCGTCGACATGCTGATCGACGAGCAGCATCGGAATTCGTGAAAGCTCGGGAGCGTATTCCAGCAACCGGCACAGGCTGTCGGCCACGCGCCTCGCTTCGGGATAACCGAGCG
>JAFKKQ010000257.1 GCA_017304505.1 Hyphomicrobiales bacterium
AAAGGCGGTGCTGGCCTTCCTTAACGCACTCACGCTCTACGGCATGGGTGCATCCTGGGGCGGCTACGAAAGCCTTGCCATCCCGTTCGACGTGACGGACATCCGAACCGCGACGGCCTTCGCGCCGGGCGGGCCATGCATCCGCGTCCATGTCGGACTCGAAGACGTGGGCGATCTCATTGCCGATCTGGAGCGCGGCTTCGCGGCGCTGGCGGCGGCGCGCTAGGGTCTGATTCAACTGTGTGGAATCAGACTCGTCGCTTATCTTTTTGATTGCGCATGATCCCTCGGGTCAAGCCCGAGGGCATGCTTATCCGAAAATCAGTTCCCGCTTTTCGGGATCATGCCTCTAACTTTCAACCGCCGTCTGTCGCCGATCGCGCGTCACGAAGTAGAGATTGCGCAAATAGACAAAAACGCCGAACGCCTGCCCGGCGATGAACACCGGATCGCGCCGGTAGAGCGCATAGACCAGCAGCAATAGCCCGCCGCCGATCGAGCACCACCAGAACGCCAGCGGGATCACGCTGTGCCCGGCGCGCTCGGAGGCGATCCATTGCACCAGGAAGCGCATGGTGAAGAACGCCTGCGCGATGAAACCGAGCAAGACCCACCAGTCCAAACTGACAATGAACACGTCATGCAGGTAGGCACCCACCGCCTGGGATAATTCGACGAGCACGCGCAGCACCCCGCGTTTGTTGGATAGGAATGATCGGACAGGTCTTGCGGCGCATTAGCCATCAAATGCCGGCAAGTTCAAGGATGCGCGCCAGCATCGGGAACAGGGATCAACGCCCCCGCGGCTCTTCGATCGGCCGGGCAACGCGCTTTTCCCGCCGGATCAGCCACCAGACACCGGCAAGATCGAGGATACCGACCCACAACCTGTTCCATAGGCCGTAATGGGTCCGGCCGTGCTGGCGCGGCCGGTCGATCACGTCGACCTGGCGCAGTTCCAGACCCTCGCGGCGAACCAGCGCCGGCATGAAACGGTGCAAGCCGTCGAAGAATGGCAAGGCCAGGAAGACATCGCGCGGAAACGCCTTCATCCCCGAAACGCTGTCGCGGGTCACATCCTTGAGGATGGCGCGGCGGACGCGGTTGGCGATGCGTGACTGAATGCGCTTGAACGTGGTGTCCTTACGGCCGACCCGCACGCTGTTGACCAGACCGACGCGCCCGTCGCCGCGTTCAAGCTCCGCCAGCATCGCCGGGATATAGGCGGGATCGTTCTGGCCGTCGCCGTCGAGGATCACAACGTGCCGGGCATGCGCCGCGCGCACGCCGGACCGCAGCGCCGCGGCCTTGCCGCAAGCTTCGTCGTGCGCAATCCGGCGCAGCCACGACCGCGACCGCATCAACTCGGCGAGGATCGCCGCGGTGCCGTCGGCTCGAAGGGCCCGCCGCCCGCCAGCGCAGCTTCGATCTCGGCGATCAGCGGCGCGAGGTTGTCGACCTCGTTGTTCACCGGCATGACCACGGATACGGCCAACCCGCTGGCGTCTGTCGGCGCCCCACTCATTCTCGATATCCTGCAACGGTTTCGCGCGACATACGCCTTAAGCGTGCTTCTAGTCGGACGATAGCCAGCGGGCAACCGCCTTGACGGTGCGGCGCGCACCCGGACCCGGCATCGGCGTCACCAATCCATCACCACCGACCCGGAACGCGAGCCGCCGCGCGGCAAACCAGTTGCGCACCACGAGCGCGCCGACAGTACCGACCACGGCGCCGGCCAGGACATCGCTCGGATAGTGGGCCGAGACCGCCACGCGGGTGAACGCGATCAGAATGGCATAGACCCACAGCACCGCCCTCGCGCGCGGATAGAGCGCGCCGATGGCGACCAGCGCCGAAAAAGCCGCGGTCGCGTGGCCGGACGGTAGGCTGGCATAGGCCGCCGGCCAACTGAACGGCACGTAAGCCCAAACGTCGTCGCCCCTCACGAACGGTCGCGCCCGCCCGATCACGCGCTTGAGGACGTTGGTCAGCAGGCCCGGCACCGCGATGGCGGTGAACACGAATCCGAGCCGCACCGCCACGGCCGCCAGCACCAGGCGCGAAAAGCGCGGCGCGGCCGGAGCGTCGAAGATAGCCAGAACGACCAGAACAACCCCGGCCGGCCACAAGAACCAGCCCGACTTGCCCAATTCGGTAAAGTACCGCGACGCCTCGATCAACCCGACCGGCAGGCGGCGAGCGGCATTCGCAGCCCAGCCGTCAAGCAGAACCATGCTTGCGATGCCAACCCCGACAATCGCCACAAGGCCGGCCGCAACGCTTGCAGCCGAAGGCCACGCCACGTTATGGCGTGGCCGGCGCAGCAACGTCGCCACCGTTTGCCGGACATTGAGCCCGATCTGGCACGGCCACGACACGCTCACCGCAGCGGTTTTCCCATCGAGACCGCGAAGCTCGGTCACGGGCTCTCTTCCGACCGATACACTGAAATCGAGACGGCGCGGCCCACCGAATAATTGAAGCCCTCGAAGCGCTCCGCCGGGGCGTAACGCAGCCCGATCGCCTCCGCGCGCCGCAGGAAGGCCCGCTCGTGCCGCGACTCGATCAACGCGAAACGGCAACCACCGTGGCGCAGGAATTCAGCCGCGTCGGTCCCATCGACCAGCTTCGTGTTGGTGCCGTTAAGGAAGACAAGACTCGGTTCCTGGTAGCCCGCCGAGACCACCTGCGGATTTTTACAGCTCACGTTGCGCATCATCTTCGCCAGCGCGACGCTCGGAAACACCGCCGTCAGCGACGGCACAATCACGGCATAAATTCCGATGGCGAGCAGGATCGAGGCAACCATCGCGCGCAGCAACCCGCGTTCCGGTCCATCGGCCTGATAAAGCCGCCAGGCCCACAAGCCGTAGATCACCGATGCCACGGCAAACGGCCAGGCCAGAAACCCGAGTTGCTGGTCAAACTTGACAGCAAGCGCGATGGCGCCGACCGAAAGAATGATCGGCAGCACAAACCACCACGTCGTGCCCCGCCGCAGCCACGGCTGCTGCGCCAGCATCTGCGAATCCACAACACCCGCGATCAGGATGGCGATGGCGGGGTAAACCGGCAGCACGTAGTGCGGCAGCTTGGTCACCACCAGTTCGAACAGGATCCAGGATGGAATAATCCACGCCAGCAGGAAGCGCGCGCCCTTCTCGCGCCGCGCCGCCCAGATGCTCGGCACCGCCATCGCCGCCAGCGCCGCACCCGGCCAGAACGTGACCCAGAACAACAGCGTATAATATCCGGGCGGCGCCCCGTGCCCTTCCTTGTTGCCGAGGATCTTGGGAAGCATGTCCTCGCCGACCGATCCGGCGATGAACGTCTCACCGGCACGGTGCAGGATCGCGACGAACCAGGGCAGCACCAGCAACGCAAACCACAAGACGCCGATCAGCGGCCGCAACGCCATGAACCAGCGCAAGCTGCGATCGGTGATGGCAAGCGTGGCCACGGCAAGACCGACGAACAGCAGGATGAGCGGCCCTTTGATCAGGACGCCGGCCGCGAGCGCCGTCCAGAAGATCGCCGGCAGCGCCCACCCGGCAAGCCCCGGCGCCGGTGCGCGGCGCTCGCCCAGATAAGCCCGCGCCATCGCGCCCATCGCGGTGACGCAGGTGAACAGCAGCACGGCGTCGGTCTTGGCGAGCCGCGCCTCCACGCCGAGCAGGATCGACGTCGCCATCATCAGCCCGGCGAGCAAGGCCGCGCGGCGCGGCACAAAGGCCAGCGCCGCCCAATAGGTCGCCAGCACCGCCCCGATGGCGCCAAGCAGCGACGGAATCCGGTAGATCCAGATCGTCCGCCGCGCTTCCGGCACGCCCAGCGCCTCGGCCGTTTTCACCGCCGCCGCCTGCAGCCAGTAGATGCCGACCGGCTTTTTGTAACGAACCTCGCCCTGAAAACGGATGTCGATGTATTCGCCGGTTTCCAGCATCTGCTTGGTGGCCTGGGCGAAGCGCGCCTCGTCGCGGTCCATCGCCGGGATTTGGAAAAAGCCCGGCAGGAACGCGAGCAACGCGGTGATGGCTAGCACGGCGACCGCGCGAGCGTGCGACGACGCCGCGTAATCGGCAACCCCGGTCAGCCAGCGGAACCGGTCCCGCCCCTTGTCGATGGCGCTTGTCATGAAGTGGTGCTGTTCCCGTCAATCGGGGGCGGACAATAGAGAAGTCGTCCCGGGCAGGAAAGCGCAGCGCCGCAACACACCGGCGCAATTCGGCCGCGCCGGCCGGTATTTTACGGCCGTTCAGGTCTTGTAGGACGGATCGCGCCGGTCGAGCATGCGTTTGAGCGCCGGCCATTCCAGCGAGCCGTGCGTCAACTGGGCGTTCGATCTGGCGATGACCTCTTGCGGCGGCATCGCGATCTCGCTGTTGCAGGCCAGCGCCAATAACTGGGTCTGGCAGGCCCGCTCCAGCCGATAAATGTTGTTGAAGGCTTGCCCGATGGTCTGGCCGACCGCCAGCAGGCCATGATTGCGCATGATCATCACTTCGCAGTCGCCGAGATTCTCAACCAGTCTCTTCTGCTCGTCGGGATCGACCACCACCCCCTCGAAATCGTGGTAGGCGACGCGGCCCCAGCGCATCGCGGTCTGCGTGAGCGGAAGCAGACCGCATTTCAGCGTCGACACCGCCATGCCGGCGTTGGTGTGCGTGTGCAGCACACAGCCGACGTCATGCCGCGCGCCGTGGATCGCGCTGTGAATCACGTAGCCCGGCAAGTTCACGCCGTAGGCTGGGTTGGCATTGGCGATAATCTTGCCGGCAAGGTCGACCTTGATGAGCGAAGAGGCCGTAATTTCCTCGTACATCATACCGAAGGGATTGATGAGGAAATGCTCCTCGCTCCCCGGCACCCGTGCCGAGATGTGGTTGAGGTGCAGATCGGTCATGCCGTAGAGATCGACCAGCCGATAACACGCCGCCAAATCGACGCGGGTTTCCCATTCGGCCGGATCGATGCCGTTGGCCGGTTGTGCCGTGGCCGTGTCGATCTTGGGAACGGTGTTCATGGTCGATCCTCCTTGAGACGGCGTGTCGACGCTAGTGGTTCTTTGATTCCAATATTCGCAGACATGGCTGCCGAAACGGGATGCGAATGTTAGAATCGGACCACTAGTGCTGTCCGAGCTTGGCGTCGGCGATGACTTTGCGCCAGCGCACCAGATCGGCCTGATAGATTTTCTCCAGTTCCTCCGGCGTGCCGGTGCCGGGATCGAGATTGATCGAGGCGAAGCGCTTGCGCACCTCGTCAGATGCGATGGCCTTGGTCAATTCGCGGTTGAGCCGGGCGACGATATCGCGGGGGGTCTTGGCCGGCACCACGATGCCGTTCCAGGAGATCACTTTGTAATCCGGAACGCCGCTTTCGGCGGCGGTCGGCACCTTCGGCAGCGCCGGCACACGCTTTTCCGTGGACACGGCGATGGCGCGCAGCACGCCGGAGTTGATCTGCCCGATCACACCGGGCAGCGTCTCCATGACGACCTGCACGTTTCCAGCAATCAGTGCCGCGACAACCTCGCCGGTGGTACGGAAATGCACGGTGGGCACTTTGATACCGGCCAGTGAGCTGAAATAGAGCGCGTTCAGATGCTGCGCGCTGCCGGCGCTGATGCAGCCGATGTTGAACTTGTCGGGGTCCTTCTTGGCTGCCGCGATCACGTCCTGCACGGTCTTGATCGGGCTGTCGGCCTTGACCACGATCACGAAGGCGAACGATCCCACCGCCGTCACCGGCGTGAAGTCCGTCGACCAGTTGTAAGGCAGCGACTTGAACATGGAGGGCGCGATCGCGTTCTGGCCGCTGACCCAGAGCATGGTGTGGCCGTCGGCCGGCGCGCGCGCGACGCTCGCCGCCGCGGTGGAGCCGCCCGCCCCCGGCATGTTCTCGATGATGACCGGCTTGCCGAGCGAGCCCGCCATCTGCTGCGCGATGGCGCGGCCGGCGGTGTCGCCGAGACCGCCGGCGCCGAAGCCCATGACGATCTTCACCGGCCGCGACGGAAACTCCTGCGCCGCCGCGCCCGAGGCGAGCAGGCCCACGCCCATCCCGAAGGCGGCCATGCAACCGAGAATCTTCCCGACACGAAATCCAATCATGCTTTCCCTCCCGACAATATCCGTTTCGATTTTTTTGTTTTGAAAAAAGCTGTCAGCGCTTGATCGGCGCGAACGGCGCCGGCGACATCAGCTTGCTCTCCTGCTTGAGGAGATAACCCGCTTCGGCATTCATCCCGAGATATTTGATCCACTCGGGATCCTTGGACAGCGCCTCGCGCCGGCGATTGCGGTCCGACGCATCTTCATAGACCCAGATGTGCACGTAGGTGTTGACGTCGCCGGTCTCGCTGACGAGCCAAGCCAGCGGTTCGCCGAAATGGCGCTTCTGCGCCGCGAGGCCGTGCTGCTCGTAGAGTGCGAGCTGTTTGCGCAGCGTGCCCACGCGCACGGTGTAGGTTCGATGGTCGAGCAGCATGATGGTCCTTTCCCGCAAAACCGGATGATCGGACCTTACAATGCCGGTCCAGTGATGGGAACGTCCCCACGCAGGGATGCCAGGGTGGCATGGCGCGAGGGTTGACTATTGCAACCGCACCATCACGCTGTCGGCGGTGCCCTTGGCGTCGATTACGGTGAGCCGCAGGAAGCCCGGCCCGTCCGGCTTGACGAATAGCGTGCGCCGGTCGGCCCGCGCCACGGCCGGCAGGCCGTTGACCAGCACCGTCAGCGGCTCGACACCACCGGAAATCTTTAGCGCCAACGGATCGGGCTTGCCGTCGAAGCTCGAAAGCTCGACGCGCGCGCCGTCCGGCGGAAACACGATGTGCAGCGCCGGGGTGGTGGTGTCGGCGCTGGCAACGACGCCGGCGGGGCGGAAATGCCGCAACGGCAGCGGCAGCTTTCCGCTGGTGGCGAACACAGCCCCGCGCGGCGCGTGCGGCAGCGGTACGAGCGGCTGTCCGGTGCGGGCGAAGGCATCGAACAAGATCGGGGCTGCGGCGACACGGCCGACGAGTCCCGGAACGGGCGCGCCATCCGGCCGGCCGACCCAGACGCCGATGGTGCGCTTGCCGTCGAAACCGACCGACCAGGCATCGCGATAGCCGTAGGATGTGCCGGTCTTGTAGGCGATGCGGCCGCCGGCGGCGTTCTCCGGCGGCGGCGAACCGATCAGCACGTTGCCGACGTACCAGGCGGCGACAGGATCGAGCAGCCGGCGCGGCGCCGACACGGCTGCGTCCATC
>JAFKKQ010000258.1 GCA_017304505.1 Hyphomicrobiales bacterium
GGCCGGCATACCGGGGCTTGAAAGCACGCGATCGTTATCGCGCAATGGCTTTTCGCAGATCACCGCCGTGTTCAGCGAAAAGACCGATATCTATTTCGCACGGCAGCTCGTCAACGAACGCCTGATGGAGCTGAAGTCGGCACTGCCCCCGGGTGCCGACCCTCGCATGGGGCCGGTGTCGACCGGCCTCGGCGAAATCTACATGTGGACGGTCAGCTACAACGATGCAGCCACAAAAGACGATCATGCGTTTGTCACGCCCGACGGGCATCGGCTCATCAGCGAGATCGAGCGCGGCGGCTATCTGCGCACGATCCAGGACTGGGTGATACGCCCGCAACTAAAGGGGGTGCCTGGCGTTGCCGGGGTGGACAGCATCGGCGGGTACGTCAAGCAGTATCAGGTCCAGCCGGACCCGGCGAGGCTGATCGGCCTCAAGCTGACGTTCGCAGATGTGGTGAAAGCGATTGAAGCGAACAACGTCAGCCGGGGCGCGCGTTACATCGAGCGAAACGGTGAGGGTATTGTCGTGCGCTCGGGCGGCCGGATCGAAACCATTGGCGACCTCGGCGCCATTGTCGTCAGTACGCGCGGTGGCATTCCTGTGCGCGTCGCGGATATTGCCACCGTCTCCATCGGCGGCGAAACGCGCACGGGCAGCGCCAGCGAGGGCGGTCGCGAGGTTGTCGTCGGCACGGCGCTGATGTTGGTCGGTGCAAACAGTCGGACGGTGGCCTCTGCCGTGGATGCGCGGCTCAAGCAGGTCGCCAAGACCCTGCCTCCGGGCATTGTTCTCAAGCCGGTGCTCAACCGAACGCAATTGGTCGATGCCACGATCGGGACGGTGTCACGCAATCTCGCCGAGGGCGCATTGCTCGTCATCGCCGTTTTGTTTCTGCTGCTCGGCAACCTGCGCGCGGCGCTGATAACGGCGCTGGTCATTCCGCTGGCCATGCTGCTGACGGCCATTGGCATGTGGCAAGGGCGCATCAGCGCCAACCTGATGAGCCTCGGCGCGCTGGATTTCGGCCTGATTGTCGATGGGGCCGTCATCATCGCCGAAAACAGCCTGCGCCGCTTGGGGCAGGAGCAGCACAAGGTCGGCCGCGCCTTGACGCTGCCCGAGCGTCTCGAAACCGTGCGGCTTGCCGCCGACGAGATGATCAAGCCGAGCGTGTACGGACAGGCCATCATCCTGATCGTTTACGTGCCGCTGCTTACCTTCAGCGGTGTCGAGGGCAAGATGTTCGAGCCCATGGCGATCACCGTCATGCTCGCGTTGATATGCGCGTTCATCCTGTCCCTTACATTTGTACCGGCTCTCATCGCCATTGCCATGACGCGGTTGGTTCAGGAACGGGAGAACGCCACGATCGGGCGGCTTAAATCTGCTTACCGGCCGTTGTTGCGCTATTCCATTGCTGCGCCGGTGCCGGTCATCGCCGCCGCCTGCCTCCTGTTCGCGTTCGCCGTGTTGGGTTTCAACCGCTTGGGCCAGGAGTTCATTCCCTCGCTGGACGAGAAAAATATCGCGATGCATGCCTTGCGCATCCCGAGCACTTCGCTTTCGCAGTCCCAGCAAATGCAGTTGGCCGTCGAGAAAACCATCAGCCGGTTCCCGGAGGTTGCGTTTGTTTTCTCCAAGACGGGAACCGCCGAGGTTGCCTCGGACCCCATGCCGCCGAACGCCTCCGACACGTTCATCATCCTCAAGCCTGCCGGTGAATGGCCGGACGCGACACTCTCCAAGAGCGCGTTGCTCACGCGCCTTGAAGCCGAGGTCGGCAAGCTTCCCGGCAACGCATACGAATTCACTCAGCCGATCCAAATGCGGTTCAACGAATTGCTGGCCGGCGTGCGCGGCGACATTGCAGTCAAGGTGTTCGGCGACGAGTTCGGACCGATGCTCCAGGTGGCTGACCGGATAGCGGATATTTTGCGGCGGGTTCCAGGCGCGACGGATGTGAAGGTCGAGCAGGCCGGCGGTCTGCCCATGCTCGACATTAAAGTGAGAAAATCCGAGATCGCACGGCTCGGTATCAACACCGTGACGGTGCAGGATGTCATCGGCGCCGCCGTGGGCGGACAGGAAGCAGGCGTCGTCTACGAAGGTGACCGCCACTTCGAGATCGTCGTGCGGCTTGCCGAAAGCGCTCGCGGGGACCTGGAGGCGTTGCAGAACCTGCCTGTTGCGCTGCCAGCCGATAGCGGCGCGACGCTGCAAACGGTGCCGCTCGGGCGGCTGGCGGAGTTTCGGTTCAGCGAGGGGCCGAACCAGATAAGCCGGGAGGACGGTAAGCGCCGCGTTGTTGTCACCGCGAACGTGAGGGGGCGCGATATCGCTTCTGTGGTCGACGACGCACAACGGACGATCGAAAATACGGTCCGCCTGCCGCCGGGCTATTGGATCGGTTGGGGCGGCCAGTTCGAAAACCTCATCAGCGCCCGGCAACGACTCGCGCTTGTGGTGCCCACATGCTTCGCTGTTATCTTGATGCTTCTCTACGGTGCGCTGGGTTCGATACGCGATGCAATGCTGGTCTTTAGCGCCGTACCGCTGGCGTTGACTGGTGGCGTGTTCGCCTTATGGCTGCGTGCCATGCCGTTCTCGGTATCCGCCGCGGTGGGATTTATCGCCCTGTCCGGCGTCGCTGTGTTGAACGGGTTGGTTATGTTGAGCCACATCAAGAGCCTAGGCGGAAGGGAAGAAGCCATTGAGGAAGGAGCGCTGGCTCGCTTCCGGCCCGTCGTCATGACGGCGCTCGTCGCGTCGCTTGGTTTCGTGCCCATGGCGACGGCAACGGGAACGGGGGCCGAGGTGCAGCGCCCTTTGGCAACGGTCGTCATCGGCGGTCTCATTTCGGCGACGCTATTGACCCTGGTTGTCCTGCCGGCGCTCTACGTCCGTTTCGGTGGCGCGATGTCAAACAAAGACG
>JAFKKQ010000259.1 GCA_017304505.1 Hyphomicrobiales bacterium
GACACCACATAGAGCGAATCCGACCAGAGCATCCGGTAACTGTCGAACGACAACCCGGCCGCAAAGTCGCGCACGCCCTGCCATCCCGCGTTCCAATCCAGCACCGGCATATACGGCGGCTGCGCGATCACCGTCTGCGACAGGCTGATCTTGAACACGATCAGAGTCGGCACGGCAAAGAACACGATCAACCACAGCGCCGGGATCAGGATCAGAACGCGGCGGCTCCCTCGCGAACGGCGGCGTGCAGCGGGCTGGGCCGTGGTTGTCATCGCGTCAGCACCAATCCGGCGCTGGCCTTGAAGCAAAGCCACACGCGGTCGTTCCAGCCGATCGGCCGATCGGTGAGGCGCGTGCTGTTGGCGACGGCCGCTTTCATGCCGAACCCGTTGTCGAGCTTCACTTTGTAGACTGACAGGCCGCCGAGATAGCCGATGTCCGCGACGGTCCCGGAGAAGCAGTTCTCGTCGTCCGCCGGCGGCCGCCGCGTTTCGAGCCTGATTTTCTCCGGACGCAGCGCCACCCACACATGCGTGCCGCCGGCAACATCGGGGTGATGGTTCACGAGCACTTGGCCGCCCGCCACGCTTTCGATCACCATTTGGCCGAGCCCGGACGACGCCACCCGCCCCTCGATCAGGTTGATATCGCCGATGAAGTCCGCGACCCAGCGCGAGTTCGGCTGCTCGTAGATTTCCGACGGGGTGGCAACCTGCACCAGCCGGCCGCCATTCATGACGCCAATGCGGTCGGCGACCGTCATCGCCTCCTCCTGGTCGTGAGTGACGACGACGAAGGTCAATCCGATCTTCTCTTGAAGCTCCATCAATTCGAACCGCGTGTCCTCGCGCAGCTTGCGGTCGAGCGCCGACAGCGGCTCGTCCAGCAGCAGCACCCGCGGCCGTTTCGCCAACGCGCGGGCAAGCGCGACGCGCTGGCGCTGGCCGCCGGAAAGCTGGTGCGGCTTGCGGTCGCCCAGGCCGTCGAGTTTCACCAGCGCCAGCATTTCTTTCACCCGCGCAGCGATAGCGGACTTCGGCAAGCGGTCTTGCCGCAGTCCGAAGGCGATGTTGCGCTCAACCGTCAGATGCGGAAACAGCGCGTAGCTCTGAAACATCATGTTGACCGGCCGGCGGTGCGGCGGCACGTCGGCGATGTCCTCGCCATCGAGCACGATACGGCCCTCGCTCGGGCGCTCGAAGCCCGCAAGCATCCGCAACAGCGTGGTCTTGCCGCAACCGGACGGACCGAGCAGCGCGAAGAACTCGCGCTCGTAGATGGCGAGCTGCACGTTGTCGACGGCGAGGAAGCCGCCAAACCGCTTGCTCACCATCTCGAACTGCACCAGCGGCCGCGCGCCGACATCCGCCCACGGCGCAAAGCCGGGACGCGAAGCACCCACAACCTTGCTGGCTGGATCGGCCTTCGTCATGGCGATCACGCTAGCCGCGACCTGTCGGCGGCTCAACTCGGCAGCCCCGTTTCCAAGGGCGCCCGGCGACCAATTCACAGGTGCATGACGGTGCGCTCACGGCGCCGTGCGGACGCGGTGAACGGCTGCCTGCCAGCCGGCCCATTTGCGGTTGCGCACGGCGTCCTCCATCGACGGCAGGAAGCGGCGCTCAAGCCGCCAGGCCGCCGAAAATCCGGCCGGGTCCGGACATACGCCGGCGCGGTATCCTGCGAGATAGGCCGCGCCCAAGGCCGTGGTTTCCAGGACTGCCGGCCGATCCACCGGCGCGCCCAGGACATCGGCCAGGAACTGCATGGTGATATCGCTCGCGGTCATGCCGCCGTCGACGCGAAGCACGGTGTCGGACACCGCCGGCCAGTCGGCCCGCATCGCCTCAAGCAGATCGCGGGTCTGATAGCCGACCGCTTCGAGCGCCGCGCGCGCGATTTCCGCAGGGCCGGTGTTGCGGGTCAGGCCCAGTAACGCGCCGCGCGCCTCCGCGTCCCACCACGGTGCACCGAGGCCGACGAACGCCGGCACAAGATAGACCTGCTCCCCAGGATCGGCCCGGCGCGCCAGAGCATCGACTTCGGCGGCGCGATCGATCAGGTGCAAGCCATCGCGCAGCCACTGCACGGCGGCGCCGGCCACGAAGATCGCACCCTCCAGCGCGTAAGTGCGCTGGCCATCAAGCTGATAGGCGATGGTGGTCAGGAGGCGATGGCGCGAATGCACCGGCTCCGCGCCGGTGTTGAGCAACGCGAAACAGCCGGTGCCATAAGTCGATTTCACCATGCCGGGCGCAAAGCAGCCCTGGCCGATGGTGGCCGCCTGCTGATCGCCCGCCACGCCGAGGATACGGATCGCTCCGCCGAACAGACCGGGCGTCGTCTCGCCGAAATCGGCGGCGCAGTCGTGCACCTGCGGCAGCAGGCTCTCCGGCACCGCGAACAGTTCCGCCAGTTCGCGGTCCCACGTCGCGCTTGCGATATCGAACAGCAAGGTGCGTGCGGCATTGGTCGCATCGGTGGCATGAACCTTGCCGCCGGTGAGACGCCAGAGCAGGAATGCATCCACCGTCCCGAACGCGAGCCGCCCCTGCCCGGCCGCAACGCGAGCGCCGTCCACATTGTCGAGCAGCCACGCGATTTTGGATGCCGAAAAATACGGGTCCAGCACAAGGCCGGTCCGCACCGCGACGGCGGCTTCGTGGCCGTCGCTCCGCAGCGCGGCGCAGGCATCGGCGGTGCGCCGATCCTGCCAAACGATCGCGTTGTGGATCGGCTTGCCGGTGGCGCGATCCCAGACGATGACGGTTTCACGCTGGTTGGTGATGCCGATCCCGCCGACATCCTTGGCGCTGACGCCGGCCTGTGCCATCGCGCTGCGCACGGTCGCCACAACAGCAGCCCAGATCTCCTCGGGGTCGTGCTCGACCCAACCCGGCGCAGGATAGATTTGCCGCAGTTCCTGC
>JAFKKQ010000260.1 GCA_017304505.1 Hyphomicrobiales bacterium
GGACCCGGACGATCTGGCGCGTGCGGGGGGGCGCGAGGCGCTTGCGGAGGTGCTGGCGGGTGCGCGTCCGCTTGCCGAGATGCTCTGGGTCCGCGAGATTGAGGCGTCGTCGCTCGACACGCCCGAGCGCCGTGCCGCCTTCGAGGCGCGCATCCACGATCTGGTGCGCAGCATTGGCGACGAGTCCGTGCGCAAATATTACGGTCAGGACTTCGCCGCGCGGTTGCGCCAGCTTTTTACGCCGCAGTTCGACCAGGCCCGGAACGCGCGTCCACGTGGGACGCGTGGGCAGGGCGCTCCGTATCGTCCGGGCGGCTTTCGCGACTTCGCGCGCGGCGCCGGCAGGGGTTGGCAGCCAGCCAGGGCAGGCATGCGCGAGGCGCAGCCGCAGCCAAGCTCGCAGCTCTCCGGCAGCCCGATGGTGCGCGGTTTCCGCAGCGCGCTTTCGCCGCGCGAGGCGCTGATGCTGCTCGCGGTGGTGAATCACCCCTGGCTGCTTGAGCATCATGCCGAGGCGTTTGCCGACCTCGAGTTCCTCAATCCGAACGCCGATCAGTTGCGCCGGGCCATTCTGGATGCCGTCACCGGCGGCGGCGCGGAGGATTCCGAAACTCTGCGGACGGCCCTGGCGGAGCGGGGCCTTTCCGCCGCATTGGCCCGGGTTGAGGCGGCCATCACCCACACGTCCGACTGGCCGGCGCGGGCAGGAGCCGGGCCGGATGACGTGGGCCGGTGGTGGGACCACGTTGTTACCTTGCATCGCAAGCAGCGCACGTTAAATAGGGAGCTGAAGGATGCCGAGCGCGCGCTGGGCGAGGAACCAACCGACGCCAATCTGGCTTGGCTTCGTGACGTGCAGGGAAGACTGTCCGCCCTCGATGGGACCGAAGCCCTGATCGAGGGTTTTGGCTTGTCTTCCGGGCGGTCGGCACGCAGTCTGTAAGTTAGCCAGGGAGCGTCTGTTTCATCTTTGCCGCGCGGAGCTCAACCAGAAGGGGAATACGGGGTTGGCTCCAGCGTTCGAACAGGGTTAAGACCGGCTTAAGGCGGTTTGGATGACACTTCGGCCCCCGATTCGGGGCCGGTTCCAACGGGGCCGTTCCCGCCAGTGTCCCGCCAAGCGCCCGCAGCCGCGCCTTTCCACCGGATACCTATAGGTAGGAGGACCCTGATGAGCAGGGGTCATGCAGCGAGCAAGCGAAAGCCTGCGGCTTCCCGACCGGGACCGTCCCGGGCGTCGGCCGCACAAAAGAAGACGAGTGAGGAGAAGGGTATGGCAGCCAAGCTTGCCACGGCAACGAAGGCCAAGGTGAACGAGAAGGAGAGTCCCGAAAAAGAAGCCCCGGAGACCCCGGAGAGCCCGCTCCCGCTGCTCGACCTGTCCGACGCTGCCGTCAAGAAGATGATCAAGCTCGCCAAGAAGCGAGGCTACGTCACTCATGAGCAGCTCAATGCCGTTCTGCCCTCCGAGGAGGTGTCCTCCGATCAGATCGAGGACGTCTATGCGATGCTCAACGAGATGGGCATCAACGTGGTCGATTCCGAGGACGGCGCCGACGACGAGGAAGCCAAGCCCACCGACGAGGCCGAGGACGACGACGACAGCGACGGCGAACTGGTCGAGGCCAAGCCCAAGGCGCTGACCACCGCCTCCGGCAAGGAGCCGGCCGAGCGCACCGACGACCCGGTCCGCATGTATCTGCGCGAAATGGGTTCGGTGGAGCTCTTGTCGCGCGAGGGCGAGATCGCCATCGCCAAGCGCATCGAGGCCGGCCGCGAGGCCATGATCGCTGGCCTCTGCGAAAGCCCGCTGACCTTCCAGGCCGTCATCATCTGGCGCGACGAGTTGAACACCGGCAAGGTGTTCCTTCGCGACATCATCGACCTGGAAGCGACCTACGCCGGCCCCGACGCCAAGAACAACATGGACAATGGTCAAGGGAACGGCCAGGCCAATGGCGGCGACGGCCAGCAGGCCGCGCCTGGCGGCGCGCCTAACCTGAGCGTGGTGCCGCAGCAGCCCGCGCCGCCGTCCGCTCCGCCCGCGGCGACGCCGTTCAAGGCGGCCAACGGCAAACCCGACAAGGCCGATTCCGAGGATGGCGAGAGCTCGGAGGGAGCCGCCGGCGAGGGCGATTTCGACGACGACGATATGGAGAATTCGCTGTCGCTCGCCGCGATCGAGGCTGAGCTGAAGCCCAAGGTGGTCGAGACCTTCGACAAGATCGCCGACAGCTTCAAGCGCCTGCGCCGGTTGCAGGACCAGGACATCCAGCTTCAGCTCAAGAGCGATGCGCTCTCTCCCGCGCAGGAGCGCAAGTACAAGAAGCTGAAGGAAGAGATCATCGCCGAGGTGAAGTCGCTGCGGCTGAACCAGGCGCGCATCGACGCGCTGGTGGAGCAGCTCTACGACATCAATAAACGCCTCGTTGGCTATGAAGGCCGCCTGATGCGGCTTTCCGAAAGCTACGGCGTCGCCCGCGAAGACTTCCTGAAGAACTACCAGGGCTCGGAGCTCGATCCGCGCTGGCTCAACCGCGTGTCGAAGCTTTCGGCCAAGGGCTGGAAGAACCTCGTCGCCAAGGACAAGGACAAGGTCAAGGAAATCCGTGGCCAGATCCATCAGCTCGCCGGCGAGACCGGCTTGGAGATCGGCGAATTCCGCAAGATCGTGCAGATGGTGCAGAAGGGCGAGCGCGAGGCCCGTCAGGCGAAGAAGGAAATGGTGGAGGCGAACCTGCGCCTCGTCATCTCCATCGCCAAGAAATACACCAACCGCGGTCTGCAGTTCCTCGACCTGATCCAGGAAGGCAACATCGGCCTGATGAAGGCGGTCGACAAGTTCGAGTATCGCCGCGGCTACAAGTTCTCGACCTATGCGACGTGGTGGATCCGCCAGGCGATCACGCGCTCG
>JAFKKQ010000261.1 GCA_017304505.1 Hyphomicrobiales bacterium
AGCCGCGCGATCCGGCGCGCTGGGGCGATGTCGCGTTCTACGGCTGGTCGGAGGATAAGGCGCGGCAATACGGCGTGCCGCAGCGGGCGGATTTCGGCGCCTTCGTGCGGAGCAAGGGATTCAAGCTGGATTAAGGGCGCGAGGTCCTTACTTCGTGCTCCGCACGTTGACGCCGCGGCCCATGCCCTCGCAGTCGGCGTCGGTCTTCAATCCGGCGGCGTGGATGCCGTGCGCGGCGAGTTCCTCATCGCGATCCTCGGTGTCGCCGGTGACGCCGACCGCGCCGATCACCTCGCCATCGGCGTCGCGAATCAGCATGCCGCCGCCCTCCGGGAAAATCTTGTCGTCGCTCGCCGCGATCAGGTAGCGCATGAAGATCGGCTTCTCCTCATTGCGCACCCTCACCAGCTTGGAGTTCCGCCCGAGCGCCAGCGCGGCATAGGCCTTGCCGTAGGCCATCTCGAACCGGATCATGGAGGAGCCGTCCTCCTTCTGGAACGCCTTGACGATGCAACCCGGCTCGACCACCACCGCGCTGAGCGGCCGGCAATCGAGTTCGGCGCCGCGCTTGAGAATGGCCGCGATGATGCGGTTGGCCTGATCGAGTGTGATGGCGGACATGAACCCCTCCTGGTTGGCGCCACTGTATTTTTGCCCGCAGAACTTCGCCACGGGTTCCTCGGCCACGCCCGTTTCCATAACCCCTGTTGCGGCCTTGCAGACAGCGAGCGGAGGGTGCATTCGTGGCCCATGACGATGCAGCCTTCCCCCAAATCGCCTGCGCGCGCGTTCGGCTCGGTCGAAACCTGGGTGTTCGACCTCGACAACACGCTTTATCCGCACGACCTTAACCTGTGGCAGCAGATCGACGAGCGCATCCGGGCGTTCGTGTCCGATTTCCTGCACGTGACCAAGGACGAGGCGTTTCGCGTCCAGAAGGATTATTACCGCCGCTACGGCACCACCATGCGCGGGCTGATCGCCGAGCACGGCCTTGAGCCCGACACCTACCTCGAATTCGTCCACCAGATCGACCACTCGCCGCTGGTGCCCAATCCTGAGCTCGGCGCGGCCATCGAGCGGCTGCCGGGACGCAAGCTCATCCTCACCAACGGCACGCGCAAGCACGCCGAGGCGGTGATGCGGCGGCTGGATATCGACCGCTGCTTCGAGGACGTGTTCGACATCGCCGCCGCCGACCTCGATCCCAAACCGCTGCCTCCGGTTTACGACCGTTTCCTGCACAAGCACGGCGTCGATCCGCAGAAATCCGCCATGTTCGAGGACCTGGCGCGAAACCTGAGCGTGCCTCACGCGCTCGGCATGACCACCGTTCTGGTTGTGCCGCCGGCGGCCCGGCCGGTGCTGCGCGAAGGCTGGGAACTGGAAGGCCGCGACGCGCCGCACGTCGATCACGTCACCGACGATCTGACCGGATTCTTGCGAAATCTGCCCTGATCCGGTTCTCGCGGCCCCTCCCTGACCGCCGGCAGTCATGCTATGCGGACCCGTCCGAAGGAGAAGCCATGTCCCAAGCCGACGCCCATTCAGATCTTGCCCAAGCCATCGACGATGCCTTCGAGAAGCGCGCCGATGTGACACCCGCGACCCAAGGCACGGTGCGCGACGCCGTCGACCGGGCGCTCGATCTGCTCGACCGCGGACAGGCGCGGGTCGCCGAGAAGCAGCCGGATGGGAAATGGCGCGTCAACGAATGGCTGAAAAAGGCGGTGCTGCTGTCGTTCCGCCTCACCGACAATGAGATCATCACCGGTCCCGGCCATTCCGGCTGGTGGGACAAGGTGCCGCTGAAGACCGAGGGCTGGGACGACGGCCGCTTCAAGGACGCCGGCTACCGCGCCGTGCCGGGTTCGTTCGTGCGCCGCTCCGCCTACATCGCGCCGAACGTCGTGCTGATGCCGTCGTTCGTCAACCTCGGCGCCTACGTCGATTCCGGCACGATGGTCGACACCTGGGCAACCGTCGGCTCCTGCGCGCAGATCGGCAAGAACTGTCACATCTCCGGCGGCGCCGGAATCGGCGGCGTGCTTGAACCGCTGCAGGCCGGCCCGGTGATCGTCGAGGACAATTGCTTCATCGGCGCGCGCTCGGAGGTCGCGGAGGGCGTGATCGTGCGCGAAGGCTCGGTGCTGTCGATGGGCGTCTTCCTCGGCGCGTCGACCAAGATCGTCGATCGCGCCACCGGCGCCATGCTGCAAGGCGAAGTGCCGCCCTACTCCGTCATCGTGCCGGGCAGCCTGCCCGGCCAGCCGCTGGCGAACGGCGCGCCCGGCCCGAGCCTCTATTGCGCGGTGATCGTCAAGCGGGTCGATGAAAAGACCCGCTCCAAGACCAGCATCAACGAATTGCTGCGGGATTGATGCAGCGCGGCAACGCCGTACGGCGATCCGTCCGATGGGAATCCGGCTTTCGCTCGGATCGGCGGCAGGCTAGATTCGCACGCACGCTGCATTGAACGAGGGGCAGACAATGGATGTCGGTCAACTGTTCTTCGGTTTCAACGGCCGCACCAACCGGGCGAAATATTGGGTCGCGATGCTGATCTATTTCGCGATCGCGCTGGTGCTGGGCGTGCTCAGCTACATGGCCGGCCACGGCACCGCCATCGAAAGCGCAAGCGGCATGATCAGCATCGCGATGCTGATTTCCAGCATCGCGGTCAGCATCAAGCGGCTGCACGACCGCAACAAGTCCGGCTGGTACATGCTGCTGTTCTATCTCACGCCCGCCGTGCTTATCGTCGGCGGCCTGATGTTCGGCGCGGACAATGGCGAAGCCTCGACCACCGAAACCGTGGTGGGTATGGTCGCGATGGCCATCGGCCTCTGGGCATTCGTGGAATTGGGTTGCCTGCGCGGCACCATCGGCGCCAACGCCTATGG
>JAFKKQ010000262.1 GCA_017304505.1 Hyphomicrobiales bacterium
GCGCGCCAGCGCCAGCCGCGCCTGGCTGGAATCCCGGTCCATCCTCCGGATCAGGTCGTCGACGTTGTCGAAGGTCATTTCCGGTCGGATCCAGGCGATGAAGGCGACATCGAGCGCTGCGCCATAGAGGTCGCCGGAGAAATCGAACAGGAAGATTTCCAGGAGCACTGCGCCGTTGTCGAACATCGGCCGGCGGCCGAAGCTCGCCACCCCGTCGTATCGCGCTTCGCCGAGCCCGACCCGCACCGCATAAATGCCGTGCTTGAGGCCGCAGTCCGGGCCGAGCCGCAGGTTCGCCGTCGGATAGCCCAGCGTGCGCCCGCGCTTGTCGCCGTGCACCACCTGCGCGGTGACGAACCACGGGTAACCCAAAAGCTCCGCGGCCTCGGCGACCTGGCCTGCGGTCAATGCATCGCGCACAGCCCCCGACGATACGCGCCGGCCGTCGAGCTGGAACGGCGGCACCACATCGACCGAGAAGCCGTGGCGAGCGCCCTGCGCCACGAGAAAGTCCGGCGTGCCGCGCCGGTCCTTGCCGAAATGGAAGTTGAAACCGACCACTGCGCCGGTGATGGCGAGCCGCTCCATCAGAATCTGCTCGACGAACGCCTCGGCGCTCAGGCCGGCCAGCGCCGCATCGAAGGTGAGCACCACCGCGCCGTCGAGGCCCGTCGCCGCCAGAAGCCGCAGCTTGGCGGCCTCGGACGTGAGCTGGAACGATGTCTCGTCGGGCCGGAAGAAGCTGCGCGGATGCGGCTCGAAGGTCAGCAAGGCTGCCGGTCGATGCGCCGCTCGGGCACGCTCGACCGCCGTCCCAATCACCGCCCGATGGCCGCGATGGACGCCGTCGAAGTTGCCGATGGCGACGACCGGCCGCACGAGCCGGTCGGTCGGGTCGCCATCGCGGATGACGACGAAGGGGTGATCGAGATGGGATTCGGGCATGGCAGGGAGATTGATCGGGTGCGGCTTATGACGGCTTCGGCCTCAACGATACGTTAACCGGTCCGGCGACGAAACCGGACCTAGCACGAAGGCGTGCGGGCTTAAACCGATCTTCAACCGGACTTTGGTACCGCTGTCGGCGCCGGTCCGTCGATGCTTGCCGGCGAGCCGCGGCGCCCGCTTGGTGCGCCGCCGGCAAAAGGGGGGAATCGTGGCCACGGCTATCGACCCGTCAATGCCGATTCTGGTGGTGGACGATTACGGCACCATGATCCGCATCATCCGCAACCTCCTGCGCCAGCTCGGTTTCAATGACGTCGACGACGCGACGGACGGCGCGTCTGCGCTCGCCAAGATGAGGCACAAGAAATACGGCCTGGTGATCTCCGATTGGAACATGGAGCCGATGACCGGCTACGAGTTCCTCAAGCAGGTGCGCGCGAACCCCGACCTCAACGCAACGCCGTTCATCATGGTCACCGCCGAGTCCAAGACCGAGAACGTGATTGCTGCCAAAGAGGCCGGCGTCGACAACTACATCGTCAAGCCGTTCAACGCCGCAACGCTCAAGTCCAAGATCGAGGCGGTGTTCGCCACCTGACGCGCCTTGGCGGGGGCGCGGGACAGTGCCGCGCGTTCACCACATCAGCCGCCGGGTGACGGCCTTCGGTGCGATGCCGGCATCGGCGAAAATCTTGTTCAATGCGGCAAGGTCGGGGGCGTGCCGCTCGCCAAGCTCTTCGGCGTGAATCCCCGCGGTGACGAACAGACAATCCAAGCCGAAATCCGTCGCGCCCTTGAGGTCGGTGCGCACGGAATCGCCGATCGCCAGAATGCGCCGCAGCGGCGGCGATCCGCCGCGCAGCTTGGCCACGCGCTCGATCGCCAGATCGTAGATCGGCCGGTGCGGCTTGCCGGCATAGAGCACCTCGCCGCCAAGGCTGTGGTAGAGGTCGGCCACCGCGCCCGCGCAATAGATCAGCGTGTCGCCACGCTCGACCACGAGGTCGGGGTTGCCGCAAAGCATGAACATGTTGCGGCGGCGCAGCTCGTTCAGCTCCGCCCGGTAGGATTCCGGCGTCTCGGTGGTGTCGTCGCGCAGACCGGTGCAGACGACATAGTCGGCCTGTTCGAGGGAGACAAAGTTCAGTCCGAGCCCGTCGAAGATCGGCAAGTCGCGCTCCGGCCCGATATGGAACACCGACTTGTCCGGGCGCGCCGCCATGACCGCGCGCGTAACGTCACCCGAGCTGACGATGCCGTCGTAGGCGATCCGCGGCACTCCGACCCTGTCGAGGAATGTCGTCACCACTTGGCCGGGCCGCGGCGCGTTGGTGATCAGCATCACCGTGCCGCCATCCTTGCGGAAACGGATGAGCGTGTCGCAGGCTTCGGCCGTGGCGGCCACGCCGTTATGGATCACGCCCCATACGTCGCTCAGCACGGCGTCATAATCGCCGGCGAGCGTCGAAAAATGCTCGGTCAATGACGGCAGTCCGATCAAAGCGCGCGACCCAATCCACCGGCGGCAAGCTTACGCCGCACCTCGGGCGCTTCTCGTTCCGGTCTGCTTACGGTCTCGTTGGCGTCGCGCAGCGATTCCAGCCGGATCGGACGCGGCGTCGAGAACAGGAAGCCCTGGCCGAAGCGGATACCGTAGTCCAGCAATTCGACGACCTGCGCCTCGGTCTCGATATGCTCCGCGATCAGCGTGATCCCAAACCGGCCGAGCAGGCTCGACAGGTCGGCGATATGGATGTCGGAATGCGGGGTCTCGGCCGCGCCCAGCAAGCATGACGCGGAGATCTTGACGTAGCGGATGCCGCGCTCGGCCAGATCGCGCGGCTCGATCCGCAGGTCCGTCACCCGGTCCATGCAGAAGTGGAAGCCGAGCTCGCGCAGGGCCGCGAGACTCTCGGCTTCCATGAGTCCGATGCCGTGCAGCACG
>JAFKKQ010000263.1 GCA_017304505.1 Hyphomicrobiales bacterium
CCTGCTTATTCGGCCATTCCGAGCAATTTTCTGACCACGATTACGAAGATGATTCGGTCGATTATATTTGCTTTACGGACGATCCGTCCCTGGTGTCGGCAAAATGGCAATTCCGCGTAGTCGAGAACAAGTTTCTCGACTCTCACCGGTTCTCAAAATCCTTCAAGCATTTGCCCCATCGATATTTGCCGGAATACGCTCGGAGTCTTTATATCGATAACACCGTGATGCTCAAAAGGCCGCCTTCGGAGATTTTTGCGGACCTGCGAGCGGTAACCTTGGCGATGTTGAAGCATCCGGACCGCGACTGCATTTATGATGAGGCGAGGGCGGTGCTTCACGCTCAGTATGACGATCCTGCGATTGTCAGGGATCAGATGCGTTTCTATCGATCCTTGGGATACCCGGCGAATAATGGGCTGGATGCCACCACATTCTTGCTGAGGGACCACAACTCGACGGCGCTGATTTCCGTGAATGAAGACTGGCATCGCCAGGTTTTGCGTTATTCGAAGCGCGATCAGCTTTCCTGGAATGTATGCGCATGGCTCCACGGATTTCGCTATACGCGCATTGATGAATGTTTACAGGACAATACTTTCTTTTCCTGGCCTGTCGTTAAGGGCAACGTTCGGCTGCCGAGAAATTTCGATGACGAGATGTACCTGTCGTTGAATCCCGATGTGAAGCAAGCCGGATTGGATCCACGAAGCCACTATCTTGCCGAGGGCCATCGAAAAGGTCGCCCTTACATGCGGTTGAGAGAACGCATCAAAGGTTGTGTCGTGGCGCGAGCCGCTCGCGCGAGGAGCCGAATGATCCGTTCTATCTCACCGAAGCGATAGGCCTGCGCGCGATAGGCAAAGGTTGACTCTGTCGAGAGGCCGCCGCTCGGCCTTTTCCTTCAAAGGGAAGGAATTGCTGGGCGCTGCCAACGTTTCAGCCAGATCGGATTAAAAACATGACCCTACACCCTCATCGCCGGTGGCGGCCAGGGGACCAGCCGTGGCGGGCGAGGTGCGCTTCGCCGACCTGCATCGGTTCGTCTTCTAGCGGGGTCGCCATCGTGGCGTTCCAGCGGTTGACGAAGCCGGTCGCCGCGATGGCGGCGACGATCTCGACGACTTCCTTTTCGCTCCAATGCCGGCGCAACTCGGCGAACATTGCGTCGGTGACGGCGTTGGGGGCCTTGCCGGCCGCCGCCGCGACCGCGAGCGCCGCCTTTTCGGCCGGGCTGAACAGCGGGCTCGCGGCGAAGTCGGTGACAGCCGCCAGCTTCTCGGCGCTGATGCCGAAGTGCAGCGCGCCGCTTGCGGTGTGCGCCATCGAATAGACGTCGCCGGCCGAGCGGCTGGCGACGTGGCCGATGAGGCGTTTCAAGCCGCGGTCGACTTCGCTGTCCGGGCCCCACACCGCGCCCTGCAGGGCCACAAAGGCGCGCACCAGCTTCGGATTGCGCTGCATGGTGAGCACGCTGTTGGGCACAAACCCGAGCGATTTGAGGAAGGAGTCGAACTGTTCCTTCAGCTCGGGCGTGTGCTCGGGCGGCAGCGGGTCGAGACGGGTCATCGCATCACCGCACGTTCTGCAGGAGCAGCAGCAATCCGCCGACCACAGCGATGTTGGCGACGAAGCCGTTCTGCATGCCGGTGCGTTGCGGCGGCACATCCACCTCCCAGAAGCGCAGCAGCAGAAGCGACGATACGACAGTGAAGACAATCAGCAGGATGACGCCGATGTCGGCGCGCCAGTTGAGCAGGATCATGGCGCAGGCGACGAACTCCATCGCCTCGCCGAACCAGAACGTGAATGTCGGCAGCGGCGCCTTGAAATGCGTCAGGCGCTTGATGTGGTCTTCGATGTGGTGCTTCTGCAGATTGCGGATACCGATGATCAGGAACAGCGAGACGATCATCAGCCGGCCCGCCGTGTCGAGCAATGATGCGTCATTGGGATAAAGTCCGTGCATGGTAGCCTCCCCTTCAAGCCCCGTCGGTGTTCATTGGAACATCGTGTTGGGCAGAAACAGCGCGAGTTGCGGAAACGCAAGTCTGCGCGAGGGAAATCGGCGGGATGAACGGCGTCGCCCAACCAGTCTGCCAGAGAAAGGATCTGCGGATCGGGCGCATAGGCGGCGGTTTGTGGTTCTGCGCGCATAGCCATGATAGTGGAGATTGCGCAGCGGGCACGCAAGGGTAGGAATGGTCAGGCCTACCAAACGGGGCGGTCTCGGGGATTGCAAGAGCAGATGAGCGAGAGTGGTGCCGAAAGCCAAGCGGCGCAAAAGGTCTGGATCGATCGCTATTGGATGTCCCCCGACGGGCTTAATCTCCATTTTCGCGATTATCCGGGTGGAGAGGGCAAGCCTCCGATCCTGTGCCTTCCCGGACTGACGCGCAATGCACGCGATTTCGAGACAATTGCACAGAAATTCGCGGGCGAATGGCGTCTGATCTGCGCGGAATTCAGGGGGCGGGGCGAAAGCGATTATGCGCGCGACGCATCCACTTACAACCCCGTGCAATATGTCGCCGATATCGAAGCTTTGCTCGAGCAGGAAGGTATCGCCCGCTTCGTAGCAATTGGAACTTCGCTCGGGGGCCTGGTGACGATGCTATTGGCTGCGGGAAATGCAGACCGCATCGCCGGCGCGGTGTTGAACGACATAGGACCTGTCGTGGAGAGCGCAGGCCTTGAGCGGATCCGTGAATATGTGGGGCAAGGGCGAAGCTATCCGACCTGGATGCACGCAGCGCGGGCCTTGCAAGACATGAGCCAGCAAGCATTTCCGCTTTACAGCATTTCCGATTGGCTGCGGATGGCGAAACGCCTCATGGTGGTGGGTGGAAACGGACGCATTGTGCTCGATTACGATA
>JAFKKQ010000264.1 GCA_017304505.1 Hyphomicrobiales bacterium
GGGTCCAGCCGGCGTGGACCTGGCTGCGGATATCGCCGCGCGCATTACACGCTCCTCTTCCGAAATTTCGGCCGTCTTCCCCGCGAGACGAACAACTTGCAGAGTGCCTCGATGACATCGGTCGCCTTGAGCCTCCGCGCGACACGGATGGCCAGGCTCTCGCGGCTGAACCCGTCGATGATGCACAGCGTCCGGAACGCCTTGCCATCGTGGGTGCGGTCTCGATCAACGTTTCTGCAGCGTTGATGGAGAGGGCGTCTTCAAATTCTGCACTGATGGCGACGAAGACGGCTTCGGGCGAGGAGTGTATCGTGCGCACGTGATTTACCGCCGTGATCCCAGGGCGCTTTTCAAGCGCCGCCCAGATTCCACTGATGAGCCGCGGGTCCGCGCTTTCCCCGATTAACAGCCCCTTGGCTTCGCGTGCGAGCAGGGCTGCCACCACTGCCAAGATCAGACCGATAGCGATGGAGGCAACGCCATCGATTCTAGGGTTTGCGAAAGCGTGGCTCGCCCACACGCCTATGGCGGCAATGCCGAGGCCCAGCAGAGCCGCGCTGTCTTCAAAGAGCACAATGAAGGTGGCCGGATCCTTTGAATGACGAACCGCCTGCCACCAACTGGCGCTGCGCCGTTCGCGGTTGAGTTCCTTCACGGCGATCGCCCACGACCCGCCCTCCAACATGGCTCCGACCGCAAGGACAATGTAGTTAATCAGTGGGTTTCGCAGGGGTTCCGGTTCCGCGATGTGCAGCCAACCCTCGTAGAGCGAAACGCCTGCACCAACGGCAAAGATCAGAATTGCCACCACAAAAGCCCAAAAGTATAACTCGCGTCCGTAGCCGAAAGGGTGCACGGCGTCGGCTGGGCGTTTCGCTTGCCGTTGCCCATATATAAGTAGAATCTGATTCCCGCTATCCACGAGCGAGTGGATGCCTTCCGTGAACATCGAAGGCGAGCCGCTGATCGACGACGCGATGAATTTGGCCACCGCGATGCCGAGATTCGCGAACAATGCGCCGTAGAGAACCGCGTTCGCTTTTATTCCACTGTCTCGCGGCAACGGCCGATACTCTGCAGCTCGAGGTTTGTCATCCCGATCGTCTCGAAAGAATTTCGGAACGTCGAAACACATCCGATCCAATATCTTCAGATAGCGCCTGTTCCGCTGCGCAGTGTTTGTCGTTAATGATAACCAACCTCGCCGTGCACCTTGCCACGGAACACCCAGTAAGACCACGCGGTGTACATCAGGATTACCGGCAGTAGGAACAGGGTGCCAATCAATAGAAAAGCCTGCGTGCTCGCGGAGGAGGCCGCTTGCCACAGTGTATAGTGGAAAGGCACGATCATCGGCCACAAGCTGATGGCGATGCCGATAAATGACATTGAAAACAAACCGACCGCGCCCAGAAACGGTGTCAATTCCTGTTGCCGCGTCAGCGCATACCACTCTCCGGCGGCGATCAATGCGGTTATGATCGGAACGGGCGCGAGGAAAGCGATATCGGGCCACGTGAACCAACGCCGTGCGATCTCGGCGTTGCTGATCGGTGTCCAGATGCTCACGGCGACGATCGCGACGAGCACCGCGATTAAACACACCCGTCCGGCGCGCCGCGCCCATCGTTGTAAATCGCCTTCGGTCTTGAGGATCAGCCAGCTGGCGCCGAGCAGACTATAACCAAACATCAGCGCTATGCCGGTGAGCAGAGCGAATGGCGTCACCCAGTCGAACGACGTGCCAGTGAAGTGCCGGCCATCAACCTTGAAGCCTTGGATAAAAGTGCCAAGCACGACGCCCTGGGCGAAAGTCGCAATCGCCGATCCGTAGAAGAAAGCGCGAACACAAAATCGCCTCAGCTCGGGATTCCTAAACCGAAACTCAAAGGCCACTCCGCGGAAGACAAGGGCGAGCAGCATTATCAGGACGAAAGCGAGCGGGAAAGCGGCAAGCAGGCCCAATCCGCCGAACACCAGCCACGTAGCATTGCCATTCCAAATCGGCGCGACGGAATTCATAACGATCGCGCGGGCATTTTCGGGCACGAAGCCGTGGAGGATTCCGACGCCGAGATCGAAGCCATCGAAGACGACGTAATGAAATACGGCGAGCGCGAGGAGGGTGGTCCAGACCGGCACGAGATCGAGCGCCATCGCATCCTCCCATCAGGAATCCGAAGCAGTACGAGTCGCGCCCTTGAAGGGTCCACTGGGCAGACCGCTCTCGACCCGTTCGCTCGCCGCTTGCGGTTGAGGCCCGCGGCGAACCAGTCCGGCCATGAAAGCGATTCCAGTTGGAAACATAATGAGATAGACGACGATATAAAATGCGAGCGACAGTGCTACGTCGGCGCCTGTAAGGGAGGGTGAGACGGAATCGGCCGTTCGCATCAGGCCGTAGACCGTCCAAGGCTGACGACCGACCTCGGTTACGACCCAGCCTGCGATGACTGCGATAAAGCCCAATGGAGCGGCCCAGGGACACAATCGCAGGAACCAGATCGAGTCCCATAGCCGTCCACGAAGCTGCAATATCTGGCCCGCAACCGCGATGAACAGCATCACAAACCCAATGCCGACCATGATACGAAACGAGAAGAATGGCAGCGCAACCGGCGCGCGTTCGTTGGCTGGCCATTCCTTGAGACCTTTGACCGCGCCGTCCCACGAGTGGGTGAGTATCAGGCTGCCGAGATTCGGAATCTCGATCGGGTAGCGCATGGTCGCCGCTTCATCGTCAGGAATGCCAAACAACGTCAAAGGCATCGGCTGCGCGGTGTCGTAAAGCCCTTCCATTGCCGCGATCTTGGCTGGCTGGTGTTCGAGGGTATTGAGTCCATGCAAATCACCGATGACGATCTGCAGCGGGATCAGGATGATCAAGAGGTTGAGAGCCATCCGGATCATCATGCGCGAATCTTCGACGGCGCGATCGCGCCGCAACAACCACGCTCCGACCCCCATCACGACGAACGCTGTCGTGATGTAGAAGGCGGTTACGTTATGCAGCAGGCGATAGGGGAACGACGGATTGAAAACGATTGCGAGCCAGTCGACGGGTTCGAAGCGTCCATCGACCAGCTTGTAACCCGCGGGCGTCTGCATCCACGAGTTCGTCGACAGTATCCAAAACGATGACAGCAGCGTACCGAATGCGACCATGAGGCCGGCAAAAAAATGCGCCCATGCCGGCACCAGCCGACGCCCGAACAGCAGCACGCCCAGGAAGGTGGATTCCAGGAAAAACGCCATCAGCCCTTCGTAGGCCATCATCGGCGAAAGCACGTCCGCCGTGGCATCCGTAAACCGGCTCCAGTTGGTCCCGAACTGGAACGGCATGATGATTCCGGAAACGACTCCCATACCGAAGGAAACGGCGAAAATCTTGGTCCAAAAGCCCGAGATGCGAAACCACATTTCTCGGCCGGTAAAAAAGTAGAGACCCTCAAGGACGGCAATATAGGACGCGAGGCCGACAGTGAAAGCTGGCAGCAGAATGTGCCATACGATGACCCAGGCCCACTGCAGGCGTGAAAGGAAAACCGCGTCGAGCGTCATGAGACCTCCAACGGAGTCGCCGCAGGAATTGTTCCCTTGAGTGCACCGCCATGTCAACGTGCAATTACTGCTCCGTCGATTGCGAAAACCACTGCTTTCTTGGTTGATAGCTTAGGGCATAGACACATTAACGCTCAGCCAGATGTGGGTTGGATGTGAGCTTGAAGAAAGCTAGGTATTGGACTCATAAGCACGGGTCCAAAGTCTGGTTGAAGCGAGTGCGACGGCTGCGAGGAAGTTTCTGGTGAGCTTGTCGAATCGAGTTGCGCCGGAAATGTTTGAGCTTGCAGAAGAGCGCTCAACCAGACCGAGTTGCGTCGGTGGACGGAGCGATGGATCAGGCGCTGGCTGGTTGAGCGATGTGGGCCTTGGCGCCGCTGGCCCGGATAAGATCGAGCAGCGCATTGGCGTCATATCCGCGGTCGGCGACGACATGGCGGCACTTCAGCCCTTCGAGCAGGTGGGGCGCAGCGCGCAGATTGTGAGCCTGTCCTGCGGTGAGCATGAGCCGTAACCTAATAGTAATTGTACGGTGTTCTGTTTAATTCATGCGCTTAGCAACAATCACCGATTGGGCTTATGGGGCGACCCTTCTCATGACGTTCGCATCGGGCGCGACCATGTTGCTGGCGTCCAACGTTCAGGAGCAGGAGCGCGCTGCTGTGGCTCAGCGCCAACGGCTCGATCAGGCAAGTTCGAAGGCCGCAGTTGAAGTCAGTGCGCTCAGGGACAAGGCGCGCGAATACGTTATCACTGGCGACGCCAAACATCTTGAAAGCTATCGCCGCGAGGTGGCAGCGCTGCGGTCAGTCGAGGAACGGATCCGACACATTGAGGATGTCGGGGCCAGCTCCGACGAAGTCGAGGCTCTGGCTGATGCGATGCGCTTGGCCGATCTTCTTCAAGACGAGCAGCAGGAGGCAATCAAAGCCCGCCAGCAAAACGACGCGGATCGGGCGCGCAGTATCCTCTTTGGTGTTGAATATGATCGGCAATTGGATCGCGTTGCCGCCAATATCGAACGATTCCAGTACCGCCTTGATCAGCGCACTGACAGCGAGGTAGCTACCGACAAAAATATCGCTAAGCTCTGGAGGACCTTCTCGGAGATTGTGCTGGGGATTACTGGTCTTCTTTTCCTGTGCGTTCTCTACTTTGTGTTTAAGCGCCGCGTGTTGCGACCGGTCGTCAAGCTAAGCGATATCGTCAACCGCCTTGCGGCCCAGGATTTTGCCGTCCAGCCACC
>JAFKKQ010000265.1 GCA_017304505.1 Hyphomicrobiales bacterium
GGCGACACCGGCTCCGACTGCATCGGCACCTCGATCCGTCAGGGCGCGGTGTCGGTGACGAACTTCGAGATCATGCCGGAGCCGCCCGAGCACGAGAACAAGCCGCTGACCTGGCCGCTGTGGCCGCTCAAGCTGCGCACCTCATCGAGCCACGAAGAAGGCGCGGTGCGCGACTTCGCCGTGCTGACGACGAAGTTCTCCGGCGAGAACGGCCGGGTGAAGGCGCTGCATTGCGCGCGCGCCGACGCCAAATTCCAGCCGGTGCCCGGCACCGAGTTCGAGATCGAAGCCGATCTCGTGCTGCTGGCGATGGGCTTCGTTCACCCGGTCCACGACGGCCTGATCAAGACGCTTGGCGTCGACCTCGATCCGCGCGGCAACGTCAAGGCCGATACCTTCGCCTACAAAACCTCGGTCCCGAAGGTGTTCACCGCCGGCGACATGCGCCGCGGCCAGTCGCTGGTGGTCTGGGCGATCCGCGAAGGGCGCCAGTGCGCCCATGCCGTGGATGCGTTCCTGATGGGAACGAGCGTCCTGCCGCGGTAGCGGTTGGCGCGCACGCCGCGCCGTCCGGCGCAGCCACTATCACCGTTCGCGATGGGAGTTGCGCCGGTTGCGCGACTGCCGCGTGGATCTCCGCGCAGGCTTCGCGTCGGTGGGCTTGGCCTCCGCTGCGGCCGTGACCGGCGGCGGCGGTGGCGGCTCGGCCGCAATGACGGGATCGGTGGTCGTGGCGACCACAGGATCGGTGCCGAACGGAGCGATGCCGCGCCGCGGCCATTTGAAGTCGTCGCTCCGCCCCGCCGGGGCCGGCAGCGCGTCGCCGTTCATCAGCACACGCGCCGCCGATTTCGTGGAAAAGACGGCGGCCGCGTGACCGGCTCCGGCCAAATCCTGCCCCTGCCCCGTCAACGTGGTCAGCGATACAACGGGGCCTGAGAGCGGCCGCGCGGCCACGGCACCGGGAACCGCCTCGCCCTGTGCCGGCGTCTGCGGCTCGCCCAGCGGCAGCGCAACCGGAGTCACGCCGTGGGTCATGGCGCGGCGGATTTCACGCTCCACGTAATGCGCCAGCTTGCGCGCGCCGGCTCTGGTGAAATGCACGCCGTCGCTGACGCGGAGCCGTCGTGTCTGGCCCTCGAAATCGGGGCCCTGCACCACGTAGCGGCCGTTCTCGTCAACGAAGCCATCCCAGACATCGACGTAGACGATGCCGGCCTTCTCCGCCCGCGTCCGGTACAAGTCGTTCAGGTAAAGCATGTCGCTGGTCGATTTCGACCCACGGATCGACGGCAGTCCCACCCAGAACACCGGCACGCCGCTGCTCTTGAGCGCAGCGATCGTGGTGTCGATTCGATGGGAGTAACGGTCGGCCCATTCTTCAGTGCGGAATTCGTAAGTCCGCAGCGTGCCGGTTTTCGATTGCTGTTCGGTGGCGGCCGATTTCTGGCCCGGCGGCGCGCTCTCGGCGTCCGCCTTGTTATCGGACGGCGCGGGACCGGAGGACTGCGGGACAAGCGGCGGCGGCGCCGACGGATCGGATGGAGCCGCGGCCGCTGCGGGACGGGACGGCTGCACGCGCTCGCGGATGGCCTGACGGTCGTTCAAGCCGAGCATCATCACAATGAACTTCGGCTTGGCCGCCGCAATGGCTTCGCGGGCCACGTGGGCCCAGTCTTGCGCCTCGTTGCGCGTGTCGTAATGAATCAGGCCGCTGCTGGCGCGTTGCTTGCGCACGACGCCGAGATCCGGCGAATCGCCGAGCGCATCCTCCAATCCGTAAGCCAGCCAGTCGGCCATCGAATCGCCGAGCACGAGAATGCTGTCGTTGGGCTGGGTGTCGAGCTTGCGCGGCGGCGGCGCGCGGGTGAAATCGGCCGCCGGCCGCTCAACCGGCCGCGAAGAGCGCGGCGGCGAGAATGGACTGAAAAACGAATCGAACATGCCGCCGGGGCGGCCGAAGCCGAAACCCTGGGCCAGGGCCTGCGGCACCAGGACCTGCGGCCCCACCAGCGCAACGCCAAACAGGGCCGCGACGGCCAACAAGCCGAGCCGGCGGACGCTTCTTCCAAACCGTTGCACACAAGGGCCTTTTGCCATTGGCCTATCGACCGGCCGACGACGTACCTGCCGCGCCTGGCCGGCCGCGCGGCAACCCCGCCATCGGTCGTTAACTTCGGGAAATTGTCAACCTGATGACGGCCGCTCACCGTCCGCGCAGGCGGCCCAGGATCGCCGCCGAGGCGAAGCCATCCGGAACCAGCCCGATCGAAGCCTGATAATCGCGGATCGCGGCGCGGGACTTGGGGCCCAGGCGGCCGCTCGGCTTGCCGGGATCGAAGCCGCGCTGCACCAAGCGCTCCTGCAACTCGAAGCGTTCCTGGCGCGACAGCACCGGCTCGTATCGCGGCCACGACTGCACGAACGCGGCGCCGCCGCGCAGCCGATCCGCCAGATGGCCGATGGCCAGCGCGTAGGCTTCGGCGGGGTTGTATTTCATGATGACGCGGAAGTTATGCAGCATCAGGAACGACGGCCCCTCATGCCCCGCCGGCACCAGCAGGTAGGCTTTCTCATGCGGGCGCGGAAACGGCCGGTTGCCGGCGCGGCGGATGCCGTGGGCCTGCCACTGCGCAAGGGTCAGCCGCCGGGAGCGGTCGGCCAGCATGTAATTGAACCCCCTCGGCACGACGACCTCGTAGCCCCAGGTTTCGCCGGGCACCCAACCGTCTTTCTTGAGGTTGTTGGCGGTCGAGGCGATCAGGTCGGCGGGCGAATCGACCACGTCGCGCCGGCCGTCGCCGTCGAAGTCGACGGCATAACGTTTGAACGCCGTCGGCATGAACTGCGTCGGACCGAATGCCCCGGCCC
>JAFKKQ010000266.1 GCA_017304505.1 Hyphomicrobiales bacterium
CAGCCCGATGAGCGGAGCGGGCGGATTGCCCCTGATGCCGCGCCGTTTTCCTTCGCTCTGAGAACAAACCGCTTGGGTGCGGTTGAAATCTCCCGATACAGCGCGAATCGCCCCGCCGCCCTCGCGTGCGGAGGCTCATGCCCGCAAGGATTTACGCCATAGCCCTACCATAGCCGTTTGTTGGCAAAGGCGTGACCTGAGCCGGATTTAAGATAGCGCTCGAAAGAGCCCGCCTTGGCCCGATCGGAAAACGCGACATAGGTTACCAGCCGCCACGGTTTGAATTTGGAGGTGTGATAGGATTTGCCGTCGTTGTGTTCCTGGAGGCGCCGTTTGAGATCGGTCGTCATTCCCACATAACGCTGTTCGTTCGATGAGAGACTTCCAATAAGGTAGACATAGAACACAGAAGGCCCTCCTTCGCTGAAGCTTCGGAGGGCATCCTGCTTCGCATGAAAGGCACCGCCAATCCTGCGAAGCGCGTCAGCGCGAAGCAGGATGGCGGAGAGGGTGGGATTCGAACCCACGATACGGGGTGAACCGTATGACGATTTAGCAAACCGTTGCCTTCAGCCACTCGGCCACCTCTCCGCGGCGGGCAACCCCTATAGTCTCGGCGGGGACCCGTCAAACCTTGATGGCAACTCAAGCCGCCGCGCGCAAGGGCGCCAAACAGAGAGGCGCCACGGCCATCGGCTCCGGATGGGCTTTGAGCCAATCGCGCGCCGCGCGTTGCGCCCGGCCGATATCGGCGTCCGCCATTTCGGTTGCGACCTCGCGGCGCAGGCGCGCCGCTTCGGCGTGTCCTTTCATGGCCGCGATATTGAACCACTTGTGCGCATTGACGAGATCGACCGGCACCGAACGCCCGCTCGCATACATCATGCCGAGCTCGAACATGACATCCATCGTCGATGACGCCTGCCCGATCCCCGCCAGCGCCAATTCCGGCATTTCCAAACGAGCCATGCTGCTTCTCCTGTCCGCTCGCGCCCGTCCCTGCCGGGCATGCGCTCCCCTGTCCGACCGTTGCCCGGTCCGTGCCCAGAAGCATCCGCGTAAAATTTGAATCGCGATTTAATTGTTTCGATGAATCGCCGGTGAACGGCGCAGTCGCCCGCTATCGCCGCAACGCACCGTTAACGACGCAAAGGCCCGCGGCGGCACGACTCCTAGCCTCACGACAACACCCTGCTAACCGTCGCCGTTGGCAGTCCACTAACCAACGGCCCAATCGTTGCCATTACCGCAACGCGCAAACATCGGCCCACTGTGCTGCCGATGGTGCGCTTCCTTCGGGTCCGCTTCGATCGTAGGCTCCGCCCCGCCCCGATGGGCATGTAAGGGAGGGTACAATGTTGAAGTCTATGTTGGCGGCCGCGGTGGCCGCAGCGCTAATCGCAGCGCCGGTGGCACCGGCCGTCGCACAGGGCAAAACCGAAACGAGCAAATCGGAAACCGCCAAGACCGCGAAAAATGCGGACAAGAAGCTCACCCCGCAGCAGCAGAAGATGAAAGACTGCGGCGCGAAGTGGCAAGCCTACAAGAAGGAGAAGAACGTCAAGGGTAAGGCCGAGTACCAGAAGTTTCTCAAGACCTGCCTCAAAGGCTGACGCCGATCCCTGGCGGCGACAATCTCCAAAAGCACCGAGGGCGACGACGAGACCCCAGTCTCGTCGTCGCCCTCTGCCGTCTGTCAGTATCGGGAGGTCTTAGCCGCTGGCGTTGCGCCGAACGTCACGTGACGCTCACCGAACTGTATGACGCGACCTCCGACGTGTACGCCGAAGACCGAAGCGACGTTGGCCTACTTCTTCTTACGACGCTTGGCCGTCTTCTTCGCCGCCTTCTTAGCCTTTCTCTTCTTCGCCATTGCTGCCCTCCTAGCCACGTTTGAGTGGCGATGTCGGAACAGTGCCGTCGCGAATCGACGTGCACTGCATTCCGATTACACCAGCGCGATGAAAAAAACACCGACTCCGCTTAACGGAACGTGTACGCGAGCGCAGCACGCGTCTGCGTTCGCACCGATCATGTCGCACGACGATCATGCGCGCGATGTCAATGCGCGGATCGTTGCGCGCTATCGGGCAAAAAAAACGCGCATGTAAAAAACATCGATGGAATCGAGGTTTTTAAGCGCAACACCAAATTTGCCGCGGTATGGCACGCATGCAAAAAAATAGACGCGCGTTGCAACGACTTTGTCGTCGGCATCGGCATCACGGTGCTTCTGTAGCTCTACAAAATTTTTTTTCCACAGAGCGTGTTTTAGAGGCGTTGCGCCGACGACAGAACGATCAAAACGAGCGAATCGGATGCAAACTGATTCGCTTTGCCACCCGCACGATACATGCCGACCACCATCGCGACGTCGTTTCGACGGCCGTCATCGTGCACAGGCGCCACCTATTGAAGGGATCGTCCAGGAAACATCGGGCGCGCGACACCGCGTTCGCGGCGACGCTCAGAGACCGAGCTTTGCCTTCAGCAGTTCGTTGACCGCTTGCGGGTTGGCCTTGCCGCCGGACGCCTTCATGGCCTGGCCGACGAACCAGCCGATCGCCTTCGGGTTGGTCTTGGCGTCGGCGACCTTGTCAGGGTTCTTGGCGATGATGTCGTCCACCACCTTCTCGATCGCCCCCATGTCGGTGACCTGTTTCATCCCGCGCTGATCGACGATGACGCGGGGATCGCCGCCCTCGCTCCAGACGATCTCGAACAGGTCCTTGGCGATCTTGCCGGAGATGATGCCTTCCGCGATCAGGTCGAGCACCGCGCCGAGTTGGTCACTGCTCACCGGGGAAGCCGTGATGTCCTTGCCTTCCTTGTTGAGCCGCCCGGTCAACTCGTTGATGACCCAGTTGGC
>JAFKKQ010000033.1:0-2848 GCA_017304505.1 Hyphomicrobiales bacterium
CCGAAGACCGTGCGCGACCACCTCGCGCGGCTGCGCGACGAAACCCAGGCCGGCAAGCTCATCACCATGCTGCAATTCGGCACGCTGCCGGACGATTTGACGCGGCGGAACATGGAGATGTTCGCGTCCGAAGTGATGCCGCATTTGCGAGACTAGGAATCGCGAGACGGCGAGAACGGTCCCGCATCGGCGAGCGACGCGCCGACCGCGGGAATCGCGACAGTGACAATGCAAAGGGGGGCGACATGACAAGAGCGGCAACCGCAATAGCGGTCCTGTGTTTTCTGACGAGTGGAGCGGCGGCTCAGGATTTGCCGTGCATGCAAATTCGCCTGATCACGCCCTATCCCGCGGGCGGGGCGACAGACGTATCGTCGCGGCTGATCGCCGAGCGGCTGGAGATCGCGCTCAAGCGTCCGGTGATTGTCGAAAACCGGGCGGGCGCAACCGGGAATATCGGCACGGCCGCAGTTGTCAACGCGCCTGCGGACGGCTGCACCCTGCTCAACAACGCGGCGGTGATCGCCACATTCACGTCGAGCTTTACCAAGCTGCCTTACGATCCGATCAAGGACCTCACGCCGATCGGCGGCATCGGCATCACGCCCACGCTGCTGGTCACCGCCAGCGCCAATCCGCCCAACAATCTCAAAGAACTGATCGAATGGAGCAAGAGCAAGCCGGGCGGCCTGAATTTCAGCACCGCGGGCTACGGCTTGCTGCAACACCTCGCCGTCGAAGAAATCGGCGCGCGCAGCGGCGGCAAGTTCACGCATGTGGCCTATAGAGGCGGTGCGCAGGCCGTCGCCGATTTGATTCCGGGCCGCATCGATCTCGGCAGCTTCGCCGCAGGCTCGGTGCTGACCCTGGTCAAGGAAGGCAAGTTGAAGGCGCTCGCGGTCGTCGCGGAGAAGCGCTCGGAGCTTGTGCCGGACGTGCCGACAACGTCCGAGCAAGGCATGTCCGGCCTCGATGCCGGCGTGCACTTCATGCTCTATGCCCCGTCGAAAACACCGAAAGCCACCGTCGACCGGTTATCCGGGGAACTGAAGAAGATCGTCGGTGACCCTGCGCTGAAACAGCGTTTCATCAAAATCGGCTACGACCCGACGCCGACCTCATCCCAGGACATGATTGCTGTGATGCACAAGACCGGCGAGCAATGGGCGCCGCTGATCAAGCGGCTCAACATCAAGCTGGATTGAGCGATTGCGTCACCATACCGCGGATGGAATGACGAACTCGTGATATCCGCCCATCCGCGACGTGTTCGGCCTGCCGTGGGCCGCACACGACCCGGATGTTGGGCAGCCCATCGCCGGATTTCCGTTCTGTTCCCGGGCTGTCGTGTCAAATTGACCTGGTATTTCGCAACCATTACCGTTTCGCCATAAACGGCCGCGCAGGCCGAACATAGCGGGAGGACATTCATGCACAAGTCGCTTGTTGGACTGTTGAGCGCGGCGGCACTGATCGTCGGCGCGACGCAGGCCGGTGCCCAAGGCACGGTCAAGGTCGGCCTGATCATGACGCTGTCCGGCCAATTCGCCGATGCCGGCATTCAGATGCAGAACGGCGTCAAGACTTACATCAAGGAGCACGGCGACACCGTCGCCGGTAAGAAGATCGAATTGATCGTCAAGGACTCCGGCGGGATGGCCCCGGATGTCGCCAAGCGCCTCGCCCAGGAACTGGTGGTGCGCGACAAGGTCGACATCCTTGGCGGTTTCGTTCTCACGCCGAACGCGCTCGCCGGCGGCGATGTGTCGGCCGAGGCCAAGAAGTTCATGGTGGTGATGAACGCCGCCACCTCGATCGTCACCACCAAGTCGCCCTACATGATCCGCACTTCGGTGACGCTGCCGCAGGTCGCCGAAACCTTCGGCACCTGGGCCGCGACCAAGGGCAAGATCAAGAAGTCCTATACAATGGTGACCGACTACGGCCCCGGACACGACTTCGAAGCGGGATTCACGCGCGCCTTCAAGGCGGCGGGCGGTGAGATCGTCGGTTCGGTCCGCTTTCCGGTGGCGAATCCCGACTTCTCCGCCTTCGTGCAACGCGCCAAGGACCTCAATCCGGAATCGATCATGGTGTTCGTGCCGGGTGGAGCGCAGCCGGCAGCCCTCGGCAAGGCTTTCGCCGAACGCGGCATCGATCTCAACAAGATCAAGGTTCTGGGCTCAGGCGAGACGACGTCCGAGCAGGCACTGAAGAGCATGGGAAGCGCGAGCCTGGGGATCATCACCGCCTGGCATTACGAGTACACCAGCAAGGCTCCGAAAAACGTCGCCTTCGTCAAGCTGTTCAACGAGATGCACCACCGGAACCCGGACTTCTTCTCGATTGGCGGCTACGACGGCATGCACGCCATCTACGAGTCGCTGAAGAAAACCAACGGCAAGACCGATGGCGATTCCCTGATCGCGGCCGCAAAGGGCCTCAAGTGGGAAAGCCCCCGCGGCCCGATGTCGATCGACCCGCAGACCCGCGACGTGGTGCAGACCATCTACATCCGCAAGGTCGAGAACGTGAACGGCCAGCCGCAGAACGTGGCGTTCGACAAGGTCGAGAACGTCAAGGACCCCGCCAAGGCGCGGATGAAATAAAGCACGGATGAATCGACGCTTCGGCGCGATGCGCTGTGCGACTGCCGGCGGCCTTTCGAGGCCGCCGGAAACCGCGAAGGCCGGAACAGACGAGAGGCCCCGCACGGCCATTGCCGTACGCTCCCAGGCGCAGGATAACTATCGACAACCAAAACAAAAGATTCTCGGAGGAATTTCATGCGACCAGCACTGACCGGGCTTGCCTGCCTTGCCGCAACGTTGCTCGCGAGCGCATCAGC
>JAFKKQ010000033.1:2891-4219 GCA_017304505.1 Hyphomicrobiales bacterium
GCGAGCGCATCAGCCCACGCCCAAGGCACCGTCAAAGTCGGCGTCATCATGTCGTTTTCCGGCCAGTTCGCCGACACCGGAATCCAGATCGACAACGGCATCAAGCTTTATATGAAGCAGCACGGCGACACCGTTGCCGGCAAGAAGATCGAGATCATCCGCAAGGATTCCGGCGGCATCGCACCGGATGTCGCCAAGCGCCTTTCGCAAGAAGCGATCGTTCGCGACAAGGTGGACATGCTCGCGGGCTTCGACCTGACGCCCAACGCGCTGGCGGCGGCCGACGTTTCCGCGCAGGCCAAGAAGTTCATGGTCGACATGAACGCCGCGACCTCCATCATCACCACGAAGTCGCCCTACATGGTGCGCACCTCGTTCACAGTTCCGGCGGTCAACGAGGCGCTCGGCACCTGGGCTTACAAAACCGGGTCGCGCCGCGCCTACACCCTGGTGTCGGATTTCAGCCCCGGACACGACGGCGAGCAGGCGTTCCAGCACGCCTTCAAGGAAGCCGGCGGCGAGATCATCGGCTCGGCGCGCTATCCCGTCGCGAATTTGGACTTCACCGCGTTTCTGCAACGCGCCAAGGACCTCAACCCCGACGTGATCTACATCTGGGTGCCCGGCGGCACGCAGCCGGCGGCAATCGGCAAGGCCATTGCCGAGCGCGGCATCGATAAGAACAAGATCAGGATCGTGGGCCAGGGCGAACTGACGTTCGAGGAATCTCTCAAGGGTATGGGCGATGCCGGCCTCGGCATCATCACCGCCTTCCATTACGACTACAATCACCAGTCCGAAATGAACAAGAAGTTCGTCGCCGCCTATAACGCCGAGTTCAAGCGCAACCCCGACATGTTCTCGGTCGGCGGCTACGACGGCATGCACGTGATCTACGAAGCGCTTAAGAAGACCAACGGCAACGCCAGCGGCGATGCCTTGATCGCGGCCGCCAAGGGCCTCAAGTGGGAAAGCCCTCGCGGGCCGATGATGATCGACCCCGAGACCCGCGACGTGGTTGAGACGGTCTACATCCGCAAGGTCGAGAAGGTGAACGGCCACCTCGTCAATGTCGACATCGATAAGATCGAGAACGTGAAGGATCCCATCAAAGCGCGGATGAAGAAGTAGGAATCGCGAAGCAATGCCTGTCGGCGGCCGAAGGGGGCGACCGCGATGATGACGTCAGCGTTCGGCGTTCTGTTTGACGGCTTTGCCTACGGCATGCTGCTGTTCCTGCTTTCCGTCGGGCTGTCGGTGACGCTCGGGATGATGAATTTCGTCAACCTGGCCCACTGCACATTCGGCATGATCGGCGGCTACGTCAC
>JAFKKQ010000034.1 GCA_017304505.1 Hyphomicrobiales bacterium
CAAGAACATGACCGTACAAGAACATGACCGTACAAGAACATGACCGTACAAGACATGACCGTACAAGACATGGACAACGTCAGAACGCAGTTGTGACGCATGCGTTCCATAAACGATCTTCGATGGAGAGGTTTGCAGTGCACACCGCGCGCTGCGATGCATGAATTCCGTGCCAAAAGGATGCGATGGCTGGGGCCGGAGATCGGGCCTTTGCGCGAGCGTTCGGGGCCATCCGGCACTTAGGAGGCCGCCCTAAGAGCACATCAATGCGGCGATATTGGGGAAATCGGGCGGTTGGATCGGGAATGTGATGCCTTGAAATCGGCCCGCGCCGACGCCACCGTGTTACCTTAGTGTCACATGCTTTCTTTTTACTGAAGGCACACAAGTGCTCCAAGAAACTTGGAAAGGCGAGGATAGCAGGGAGTTAATGGCAGCGTAGAGTCGGGGGTTCAGAATGAAACGATCCCTGTATGCTGGCAAGGAAAGCTCCGCGATCTTGGTCATTGATGCGCTGGAGCTGCGTCGAGCCGGGGTGGTCAGTCTGCTAAAACCGTGGACCGATGCCAATGAGATGCGGATCATCGAAGACGATCCGCAGAAAATATCTTTGGCTCCGGGCTTGGAGCCGGACGATTGTTACCGAATGATCCTGCTGATCATCGGGTCGGCTGCGGTCGGCGATCCTAAAATCCAGGCGTGGATTGCGTCGCTGTCCCACAGACACAGCAACGTTCCGTTGGTGCTGGTATCCGATCGCCAGGACGCGGCGGAAGTCATGGCCGCCCTTGAAGCGGGCGTCAGCGGGTTCATACCCACAAGCATCGCACCCTCTGTCGCTTTGCACGCTCTGGCCTTCATTATGAGCGGCGGTTCGTTTTTCCCTCCGGCCGCACTCAGCGAGGTCACCCGGGTCAAGCATCTGCCGCAAGTCGCGGCAGGCCCGGAGATCGCCGTCATCGCGTCCGTGCAAAAGAGCAGCCTGACGGTGCGGCAGCAGCAGGTTCTCGATCGCCTCATCCAGGGCGCGTCGAACAAGCTGATCGGGCGGCAACTGAAGCTGCGCGAATCGACCGTGAAGGTGCACGTGCGCCACATCATGAGGAAACTCGGCGCCGCCAACAGAACGCAGGCGGCGCTGAGTGCCGCGAGCCGGACCTCGGCCGCGAGCGTTCCGCAGGACATCGTCGCGATCGAGCGAACCTCGACCGAGGGCGACTTCTGACACGAAGGCGCGTTCGCCGGTTGGGCCGCGCGAACTTGCGCGGCGTGTACCGGCCTGCGCCAACAGGGGCGATCCCTTGTTCATGTCGTGGACGATAGCTTCATCAATACAAGACCGGCGACGATCAGCGAGGCGGCCGCAATCCTCATCACGGAAGCGACTTCGCCCATCATCGTGATGCCGACAATGAAGGCGCCGACCGCGCCGATACCCGTCCATATTGTGTAGCTGGTGCCCAGGGGCAGCGTGCGCATCGCCAGTGCCAGGAGCCAGAAACTTGCGATCGTGGCGACCAGCGTGACAGCGCTTGCGCCGAGGCGAGAGAAGCCCTCCGATTGCTTCATCGCAGCAGCCCAGACGACCTCCAGAAGGCCGGCCAGAAGCAGATACACCCAGGCCATCGGGTTCTCCGTGGCCGGGCCGTCCCGGTCTCCATGTCCATGATGGGCGAGGTCGTGGCCTCGGGCTTCAGGTGGGCAGACCTGACGCCCGTTCAAGGGCGGCCTCAAGGCAGCCGTCGCGTACTCTAAGAGGGTTACTGAGGGCCGAAACAGGCCAGCACCCCCTGCTGCAATGACTTCCGGTTCGTCGCGCGGCATGAGTATCGCCGTGCTGGTCGTCAGCCGGCGGCGCGGGCCTCGGCCTCTCTTAGCGCATGTAGCGGAAAAAACCCCGGCCCTGCAGATACGGGGCTTTCCCGTCCCGGTGGCCCCATGGAGGAATTCGAGAGGCCAGAACACTTCCGTGCGCAACCTATCGGTGCGGTAAGCCATTGCAACTGCACCGAGCATGGCATGCCACCCGTCTCCTCCCCACATGACCGGCAGTACGGAGTGCTGCCCCATGGCCCGGATCGCCCTGGAGTGCCTGAACTGCGGTCACCGCGCCTCGCTGACCGAGGACGACTTGCCGGCCTATGGCCTGGAGCCCGGAACCTCCCTGGTCACCCTCACCAAGCGGACGGTTTGTCGGCAGTGTGGGAGCCGGGTTGTGGTGGCCTATCGGGAGGAAGACGGCACCGCCGCAAATAGGTCTTTGGTCCAGGAACGAAGTAACTCTAACCGTCGTTAGGCCAGCGCGCGCCGAGCCACGCCGGAGGAGGCATATCCCATGCACATGACATACTTAGCGGCCGGCCTGCTATCCCTGACGGGTGCGGCCTGGGCTCAACCTGCCACGGACGCGCCTGAGGATCGAAAGTCATCCGACAAGTCCGAATATAGCACCGGACGCACCGGCACCCCCGAAACCAAAGGCCAGCTGCAGCCGCAAGGCTGGACCGGGCCGATCAATACGGAATCAGGGGGAGCGCCGGCCGAAAGTCCTCAGGGACAAAGCCCGCCTGGAATGCAGGCCGCACCAGAAGGGTCGTCGAAAACAACGGTAGAGCCAGCCGATAAATAGGCAGCGCTCACACCGTTGCGATCAATCTTTCTCTTCCATCCGCTCCAACGAAAAGACCCCGACGCAGCGCGCCGGGGGTCAAGTCTTGCAGGGCTATCGCCCTCTCTCAGACTCCAGCAGCCAATCGAGCCGACCGTTGAGTCTGACCCTTTCCTGCATTCGATCAGCCCTGCATGCTCCAACTGATCAGTTCGAGATTGCCCGAGCCATTGCG
>JAFKKQ010000035.1 GCA_017304505.1 Hyphomicrobiales bacterium
AGGCCCGTCCCCGCAACTACCTTCGTTAACCGGCATCCGTCGCCCCCGCCGGGGAACGAGGGTGGACGGGGGGCGGCGGAGCGATCCGCCGCCCCCCGCACTGTCTTGCGGACGGATAGGCACGTCCGGACGGATTTGGGTAAAGTGGATCGCCGGGTTGCGGATCGATAGTCCGGTCCGAATGCGTGCCAGAGCGGAGCGACATGCGCCTTCTCATCGTTGAATACGATCGCGATGCAGCCGACTACATCGCCCGGGCGTTCCGGGAAGTCGGCCACATCGCCGACCAGGCCCCGGATGGCGAAGAGGGGCTGGCATTCGCACTCGACCGGCAATACGACGTGCTCATCGTCGATCGGATGCTGCCCAAGCGCGACGGCTTGTCGCTTATCGGCGAATTGCGCGCCAAAGGGATGGAGACGCCGGTCCTCATTCTTTCGGCGCTCGGGCAGGTCGACGATCGCGTTAAGGGGCTGCGCGCCGGCGGCGACGATTATCTGCCCAAGCCGTATTCGTTTTCCGAACTGCTGGCCCGTGTCGAGGCGCTGGCGCGCCGCCGCGGCGGCCGCGGCGAGGAGACGGTCTACCGCGTGGCCGATCTCGAACTGGACCGGCTGTCGCATCAGGTGACGCGCAGCAAGGGCGAGATCGTGCTGCAGCCGCGCGAATTCCGGCTGCTCGAATATCAGATGAAGCATGCAGGCCAGGTGGTGACGCGCACCATGCTCCTGGAAAACGTGTGGGATTATCACTTCGATCCGCAGACCAATGTGATCGACGTGCAAATCTCGCGGCTGCGCTCCAAGATCGACAAGGGATTTTCGCAGCCGCTGCTGCACACGATCCGCGGCGCCGGTTACATGATCCGTGACAAATAACGCTGTCATTCCGCACGGGAGCGACGCGCCGTTGGCGACCGTGCAGCGGCCGCGCAGCCGATGGGCGTGGGTGGCGGCGATGCGGTCGTGGGTGTGGACGCGGACCAGCGCGCTCGGCAAGCTGTTCAACACCACCGCGTTCAAGCTCACGCTGGTGTATCTTACGGTCTTCGCGTTGTTCGCGGCCTTCCTGCTCGGCTACTTCGCCTGGAACACGCGACGGCTCATCACCGAGCAGATCACGCGCACCGTCGACGCCGAGATCACCGGCCTTTCCGAGCAATACAACCAGGGCGGCATCCGCCGCCTCGTGTTCATCATCGACTCGCGGGCGCGACGGCCCGGATCGAGCCTCTACCTGCTCACCACGTTCACCGGCGATGGCCTCGCCGGCAACGTCGGTCTGCTCGGCGAAGGCGTCCTCGAACATTCCGGCTGGACCGAGACGGTGTACCGCCGGCTCGACGATGCCGAGGGCACCGAGCATCACGCGCTGGTGCGGGTGTTCCAGCTTCCCAGCGGCTTTCGCCTGCTGGTCGGGCGCGATCTCGAGGAGCGCGAGCGGCTCTACGATGTCATCCTCGCCGCCGGGCAATGGTCGATCGCGCTGGTCATCATCCTCGGTCTAGCCGGCGGCTTCTTTGTCGCGCGCCGCGTGCTTCACCGTGTCGATGCCATGACGGAAACGTCGCGCACCATCATGGCCGGCGATCTGACGGGGCGGCTGCCGACGCAAGGCTCCGAGGATGAGCTTGACCGGCTCGCGGTGAACCTCAACGCCATGCTGGAGCGGATCGAGGCGTTGATGCGGGGCTTCAAGGAGGTTTCCGATAATATCGCCCACGATCTCAAGACGCCGCTCACGCGCTTGCGCAACCGCGCCGAGGAGGCGCTGCGCTCGGCCCACGGCGAAGGCGATTATCGCGCCGCGCTCGAAGGCACGATCGAGGAATCCGACGAGTTGATCCGAACGTTCAACGCGCTCCTGATGATTGCGAGCGCGGAATCGGGACAGGCCAGCACGCCGATGACGGAGTTCGATGCCGCCGAGAGCGTGCGCGGCGTTGGCGAGCTTTACGATCCGCTGGCTGACGAGAAGGGGATCGCACTGACGATCGAAGCGGCGGGGCCGACGCCGGTGCGCGGCAACCGCGAACTGGTCACCCAGGCGCTTGCCAACCTGGTCGACAACGCCATCAAATACGCCCGCCCGGATCAAGCCGGCGATCTGCCCGCGGAAATCACGGTGAAGGCAAGCGTCGACGGCGATCGGGTGCTGTTGTCCGTCGCCGATCGCGGTCCCGGTATTCCCGAGGCCGATCGGAGCCACGTGGTCGACCGGTTCGTGCGGCTGGAGCAGAGCCGGTCGGAGCCGGGCTCGGGGTTGGGGCTCAGCCTGACATCGGCCGTGGCCCATCTGCATGGCGGCGTGTTGCGGCTGGAGGATAATGAGCCCGGCCTCAAGGCCACGCTGGTGCTGCCGCGTGGCGGCCCGGATCTGCCGCAGCCAAGCGAGTAACCGGCAACCACCCAGGCTGCTCCCGGCAAATTTTCCTGCCGGATTTTCTTGTCGGGGCCTCGCTGCGCGCATGAAGGCGTGGATTGGCAGGGCAAGCGCGGCTATGACAAGGTCATGGCCCGATCCGTCACGAAGAAAACCAAACCTGCGGCAACCGTCGAGAAGGTGCTGGCGCTCGCCGTGACCGATGCGCCGAGGCTGGTTGACGGCAAAGCGGCACAGGCCCGCCTCGACGAATGGCTGGCAGAGGTTGGGCGGACTGCCGCAGGCAAGGCGCTCAAGCGCCTGCTGGCTGCTTCGCCGAAGGTCGAGGCTTTGCTGCTGGGGCTCGCCGACGGCTCGCCCTATCTCTGGGATTTGGCGATAGCGAAGCCGGACCGGCTGCTGTCCGTCCTCAACGCCGATCCCGACCGCCACTTCGGGATGCT
>JAFKKQ010000036.1 GCA_017304505.1 Hyphomicrobiales bacterium
TTGCAGCCGCGGCCGGTGTAGAACGACAGATAAGGATGCCGCAGATAACCGATAAAATAATTCTCGATCTTGAGATCGCGCTTGTAGACGGGCGAGACGAACGGCAGTTCGTCCATGTTGTGCAACAATTGACGCTCAGCGTTGTGGACGATGCGACCGTTGGCGTCGCGGTACGACAGCCCCTTGATGCTGTCGAAATCCCGCCCCTCCGCGACCTCCTTGATGGTGAAATCGAACTCGTTGCGGGCGACGAAATCCAGTTCCTGGCAAGCATCGAGAGACCCCGCGGCATCGACGGCGACCTTGGCACCGATCATGCCGATCTTGAGATTGGGGTTCGCCTCTTTCAGCGCGCGGACGGTCTTGACGTCGGAGGCAAACGACGGTGTCGAAGTATGGATCACCACCAACTCGCGATCCTTCACTTCCGGCAGCACATCGGCGAGCGAAAGCCGGTGCGGCGGCGCGTCGATCAGCTTGGAGCCCTCCACCAGAGCCGCCGGCTGGGCGAGCCACGTCGGATACCAGAACGACTTGATCTCGCGCCGGTTCTGGTAGCGTGCACCGGCACCGCCATCGAAGCCTTCGAAGGACGGAGCTTGCAGGAACAAGGATTTCATCATGGCGGCGGCGGTCTCCGGTCGGATATCAAGGTACCTTCAGATTCCAGCGTGTAGCGGTGCCCCCGCCAACTCACGCCGCGGGCGGCAAAACCCGCGAGGAATACGGCGAACGACAATAAATCACGCACTGGAATGAGCCAATACGGGTGGCGCGGCAAGCCATAACCACGCTCGATGGCGAAAATCAGGAGGCCGCGGCACACCAGCGCGGCGCCGGCGAGCCAAACGGCCGGCCATCCCCCACCCAGCGCCAAGGCGGCCAGCCCCAGCGGGAAGGCGTGGGTCACAGACCAGCCGATATAGCCGAGGGGATCGATGCTGCGCACGGTCATCGCCCAACGCAGCTCGTGTCGCCAGAGCTGGCCGAATGAGGCGTCGTCGCACACATGTCCGACCGCGAACGGCAGCACGGCGACAGGACGCCCGTGCCGAGCCAGCAGCACGCCAATCTCGTAGTCGTCGGCCAGCGTATCCGCGACCGCCTCGAAGCCGCCAATGGCGGCGAGCGCATCCCGGCGGAGCGCAATGGTCGAGCCCATGCACGGCCGCGACAGCCTCAGGCGGGCGCTGACCAGAACCCCTGGGAGGAAGTGGCCATTGACCATCAGCCGCGACAGCAGCGACCACAGGCCGCCCGCCGCGATGCCGTAATAGGGTACCGTCGCCGCTGCAGCGGACGATTCGAGTGCACCGACGATTCGTCGAAGGTAACCGGGCCGAACACGGATATCACTGTCGGCGAGCACCACGATGTCATGGGTGATGTGCGCACCCATGTTGATGAGATTCGCGACCTTGGGATTGGAACCGTTAACGCGGCCGTCGACCACGAGCTCGATCGCCATATCGGGAAAGGCGGCATGCAACCGCTCGACCACGGCAATCGCCGGGTCGTCCGCGCGGGTCACGCCGAATACAATCTGGATCGTGCCCACATAATCCTGCCGGCAGAACGAGGCGAGGTTATCGAACAGGCCCGGCTCGTCGCCGTGCAGAGGCTTGAGAATCGTTACCGCTGGATACGCGGAAAGCTTCGGCGTCTCACGCGGCACGAACGAGGGCAGGACCGTCATTGCCACTAGCATGAAAAGACAGCCGCACACGCCGCTGGCCAGCAGCACGAACAGCGCGACGTCGTTGATCATGGTTCGATCATGTGCCGATCACAGCCAGATCAGGCCCGTTCGTTCTGATTGCCGGCGGTTCGGCCGCGGGAGCGGTGGAAATGCCAACCCTCCATTGCCTGCCAGGCAATCAAGCCCGGAACACCAATAATGAGATCGGGAATGCGCTTGACCAACGAAAGCCCCAGCGCCGCCTCCGGTGGTACGCCGAAGATCGCGCACAGGACAATCAGCCCGCCCTCTTGTGCGCCGAGCGCGCCCGGCACCGCGAAAGCCGCACCACGCACCGCATGCATCAGGCTTTCGATGATGACCGCCTGCTCGTAGCTGACCGGATGCCCCATGAAATGCAGCACGATCCATACTTCGGTCGCGCCGAGAAACCAGACCCCGAGATGCCAGACGCCGCTTCGCACCAAACCGCGGCGATGCGAATAGAATGCATCGAGCTGCGCGAACAGATCGTCGATGGCGCCAAACACGAGCCAGTTGCGGTCGCCCGCGAACAGCGAAAGAAGCTTCCTGACGAATGTCTGCCCGCGCTCGCCCTGGATCATGAAAAACCCGCACAGCGCGGGAATCGCGACCGCGATGCCGATGGCAATCGGCCATGCTATGACCTCATTGCCGCCCATCGCCATCAACAGCACGAGGCCGACAATGGCGAACACCAACTGGGTTGCCGCCTGCATCAGAACATCGACGATGACGCTGGCCGCAGCGACTGTACCGCGCACGCCTTTCAGCGCGAGGCATCGCGCACCGATGAAATCGCCACCGATCTGGGCAAGCGGCAGCAGTGCGTTCGCGCCTTCGCGCACAAAGCGCAACAGCATGCACGTCAACACCGGTGGTCGAATCTCGCGAGGAAACACCAGCCACCAGCCGACGCCCGCGCCAGCAACCGCTGCGATACGGGCCAGCAGCACCAACGCCGCAGCAGCCCAGCCGGCGCTCAACATCGCTTGTCCGACCTGGCCCGCGCCATACCACACCGTCAGCCCAACCAGAACGGACAGACCGACGAACCAGATCAGCAATGTGGTCTGCTTACCGGACGGCATGTGCGAT
>JAFKKQ010000037.1:0-1543 GCA_017304505.1 Hyphomicrobiales bacterium
AGCTTGAACGTGCCGGAGACGCGGCCGGCTTCGCGCTCGGGCGTCGATAGCGTCACGCCATCGCCGACCTGTCCGGCGAGCACACGCACCACCGACGTCTTGCCGGCATGGCCGGTGTGCAACGTCTTCAGCACATAGGCCAGCGCCTCGCCGCTCTTGCCCTTGGCACCGAACCGCCGCGCCGTGGCTTCGACATTGGGTGCTTCGTGACGCAACGCCTTGAGCAGCCTCAGCACGCCGTTGGTGCGAGTCGCCACGCCAAGCAGCACCGGGACCACCTGCCCCTCGCGCAATTCCTTGGCGAGATCGTCGAACACCTTGTCGCGCGGCGGCGGAATGTCCTCGAGCAATTGCTCCATCAGCGCGTCGTCGTGATCCGCAAGCTTTTCCAGCATGGAGAAGCGCGCATCCTTGCTGCGGTCGAGATTCTCACCGTCGAGCGGCACCACCTCGGACGCAGCGTGTTCCTTGTAGACATGAGCCCGCTCAAGCGCGAGATCGACGAAGCCGGTGACGATGCCGTCATGCCAGATCGGGAGCTGTCGCATAACCAGGGGCTTTTGCGAAGCCGGCTGGAGAATCTGCAGCGCTTCCATCACCTTGGCTTCCGCCTTGTCGATCTTGTTCAGGAACAGGAAACGAGGAATGTCGAGGTCTTCAAGCTCGCGCAGCACGAGTTGAAGCTGCGGCGCTTTCTTCTCATCGGCTTCGCAAACCACCACCGCGGCATCCACCGCCGGCAGCACCGCGCGCATATCGTGGATGAACTCGACCGAGCCGGGGCAATCGATGAAGGTATAGCTGTCGCCCATGAACGTCGTGGTGGCGACCGTTGCCTCGACGCTCATCTTGTGATCGCGCGCCTCCTTGGAGGCGTCACCGACAGCGGTGCCGGCATCCACCGACCCCCGGCGCGGGATCGCGCCGGTGCGCGCCAGGATGGCTTCGACGCAATGCACCGGGGGCCCTGGGTTTTCGTGCCGTTGTCGCTTGCAGCCGCCATCGACGCCTCCATCGGGCGCCGCACCACGGCCGGCGAGGTCCGGCCGCTTGTTCTGACGCCGGACCTTCATCGTCTCAGGGGAATGTGGCACTGGCAAGGGCCTGGGGGCGCGGCACTAAGCCATCTCGCATGGGGCCGGTTCAGCCAACCGTTCGAACGGCGCGTTTCTTGGTGCATTTCTTGGAATGACACGCAAGCGCGGGTCGAGGACGTCAGCTCGGCCCGATACAGGATCCACCGATCGGGATTTCCGGAGCCGCGCAAAACTCCTCCGATGAGGACCCGCCACTGGAGGAACGCGAATTGGTGATGCTGAACAGCGTATCCCAGACCGGCGGGTCATCCTGGCGATGACGGGCAATCAAGGATTTGTCTTTTTGTCCCCAGTAGAACTTCAAGCCGCCCCACACACCGTGGAAATCGCCCTCGCCAAGCCGGGCCTCGACGAACAGCGAGCTCGCCTGGCCGTTGCCGAGCGTAAACGCATGTTCGGTGCCCAGGGCCAGCGCATGCTTACCACCGAGATAACGATGGCCAATC
>JAFKKQ010000037.1:1592-4368 GCA_017304505.1 Hyphomicrobiales bacterium
CATCGGCGAACACACCGGTCGTCAGCACGCCGGGGATGTTGCCGTTCTGCGGGATCACCGAGGTGGCGGTCACGATATTGGAAACGGAGTTGCCGAACTCAACGCCGGCAATGCCCTCCAGTGTCCAGCGGTTGCCGTAATAGGCGCCTTCCGCGGCTGCCTGCGTGAGATGGACGCCGCCGAGTCGGTCCCAATATGTGTGGCTGGCATAGAGACCGATGAGTCCCTGACCCGGATTGCGCTGGAACCAATGCCCAGCGGCCGTTCCAAGCGCACGGCCATCGAAGCTGCCGATGGTGCCGTCGACTTGCAGCCCCCACTGCTTGCCGAGGGGAATCGACGCCGAACCCTGCACGGCATAAAGCGCTCCGTTCGCCAGCGAGCCGCCGAATGCAGCAAACTTGGTGTTGAAGCCGTCGATGGCCGGCCTGACAACGTCGGAGATCGCCGGTGCCTTGGTGTAAAGATCGGCGGCCGATGCAGAAATGGGCGACAGGAGAAACGCCGCCGCAATCGCCGACAACACCGCGTTTGGGGTCGAATTCGCAGAGTGCGCAAGAAAAAACATCAGCCCATCCCCCAAGCGCGCGGCTGGGGCTGAGTATCGGACAATCGGAATCGGATCACAACCGGTATCAATCCTTTATCTTGATTATTGCCGCTCGGTTGTACCGTAATCCAGACTTTTCAGACGCTGGCGACGCTAAAATCGTGGAATATCCGGGAACGGCAGCTTGCCGGCATGGACGTGCAGGTGGCCCAACTCGGCGCAGCGGTGCAGCGTCGGGAAGACCTTGCCGGGATTGAGCAAGCCCTGCGCGTCAAAGGCGCACTTGAGCCGCTGCTGCTGGTTGAGATCGGTTTCGGAGAACATCGCCGGCATCAGGTCGCGCTTCTCGACGCCGACGCCGTGCTCGCCGGTGAGCACGCCGCCGACCTCGACGCAAAGCTTGAGAATGTCGGCGCCGATCGCCTCGGTTTTTTCAAGTTCACCCGGAGTGTTCGCATCGTAGAGAATGAGCGGATGCAGGTTGCCGTCGCCGGCATGAAACACATTGGCGACGCGCAGCCCGTATTGCTCGGACAGTTCGCGCATGCGCCGCAGCACCAGCGGCAGCTTGGCGCGCGGAATGGTGCCGTCCATGCAATAGTAGTCGGGCGAGATGCGGCCGACCGCCGGGAACGCCGCCTTGCGCCCGGCCCAGAACAACAACCGTTCTTCTTCAGAAGTCGAAACCTTGCAGCTCACGGCGTTGCAGCCACGCGCGATGGTTTCGACGCGCCCGATCAGGTGATCGACCTCGGCCGCCGGTCCGTCCAGCTCGACGATCAGCAGCGCCTCGACATCGAGCGGATAGCCGGCATGAACGAAGGCTTCCGCGGCATGGATCGCGGGCTTGTCCATCATCTCCATGCCGCCGGGGATGATGCCGGCCGCGATGATGCGCGAGACGCATTCGCCGGAGTCCTCGGCGGTCGGAAAGCCGACCAGCACCGCCCGCGCCGTCTCCGGCTTCCGCAGGAGGCGCACCGTCACCTCGGTGACCACGCCCAGCAACCCTTCCGAGCCGGTGACGACGCCGAGAAGATCGTAGCCGCCGGCATCGAGATGCTTACCGCCCAGCCGCAGCACCTCGCCGGTCATCAGCACCATTTCAAGGCCGAGGATGTTGTTGGTGGTCATGCCATATTTCAGGCAATGCACCCCCCCGGAATTTTCCGCGACGTTGCCGCCGATGGTGCAGGCAATCTGCGACGACGGATCCGGCGCGTAATAGAAGCCTGCGTGCTCGACCGCCTTGGTGACGGCGAGGTTGGTGACACCCGGTTCGACCACGGCGACGCGGTTGTCGAAGTCGATCTCACGGATACGGTTGAACTTGCCCATGCCGAGCAGCACGCCATCGGCAAGCGGCAGCGCGCCGCCGGAGAGCGATGTGCCCGCGCCACGCGGCACCACGCGCACACCATTGTCGAGGCAATAGCGCAGGGCGCGCGCGACCTGCTCGGTGGTTTCCGGCAGCACCACCACCATCGGCAATTGCCTGTAGGCCGTCAGCCCATCCGACTCGTAGGGTCGCATCGACCGCTCGCCCGCGATCACGCCCTCGCCGGGCACGATGGCCTGCAATGCAGCCACGATTTCCGCGCGGCGAGCAAGCACTGTTTCGTCCACGGCTGGCATCACGAGCGACATGGAAGACCACGGCCTCTAGCGTTGAAATCGCGTCCGCAAGGACTGTACAACCAATGTGGTGCTATCGAGAATAGCGACCGCGTCGGATGGAGAAAGACACGATGAAATCGTTGATATTGGCTGCCGTGGCGCTGGCCACCACGATCGGGCTGGCCCACGCGCAGGATCTTGATGCCGGTGAAAAATCATTTCGCAAGTGCGCACCCTGTCACGCCGTGGGCGAGGACGCGCGCAACAAGGTGGGGCCGGTTTTGAACGGTCTCGACGGCCGCCACTCGGGGGCGGTGGAAGGCTACAACTACAGCAACGCCAACAAGAGCGCCAACATCACCTGGAACGAAGCGACATTCAAAGAATACATCCAGGCGCCGGCGGCCAAAGTGCCGGGGACCAAGATGGCCTTCGCCGGCATCAAGAACGAGAAGGAAATTGCCAATCTCTGGGCCTACCTGAAACAATTCAAGGCAGACGGAACCAAAAACTAGGCTGACGACTTTACACTCAATCTTCGCATTTCCGTGTCCCGCGCGCCGACGATATCGACGCGCGGAACTTTTTTGTGTCCTGGGAGTCTTTTAC
>JAFKKQ010000038.1 GCA_017304505.1 Hyphomicrobiales bacterium
ATTGGCCCGCTCGGTCACGGCAACGACCGCGCCGGTTCGGTGCGTTATCCGGCCTACGCCTGCGGAGTGGTGGGGCTGCGGCCGACGCTTGGCCGCATTCCGACCTATGACGCGACAACGCCCGACGAACTGTCGATGACCACGCAATTGACGCACACGCAAGGTCCGTTGGCGCGCTCGATCCGCGATCTGCAGCTTGGCTTTGCCGCGATGGCGGCGCGCGATCCACGCGATCCGTGGTACGCGCCGGTGGCGAGCGGCCTGGAGCCGTCGCGGGAGCCGGTGCCGGTGGCGCTGTTCGACGAATGCCCCGGCGTCGGGGTGGAGCCGGCGGTCGCGGCGGCGCTGAGGACCGCGGCCGGATGGCTGGAGGAGGCGGGTTATCGCGTCGAACGCGCCACGCCGCCGCGCTTCGAGGAGGCGGCGCGTCTGTTCTTTACGTTGGTGCGTAGCGAGGAGCGGTCCTCGACCACGAGCGCGATCGACCGCCTGGGCGATGACGAGTTGCGGCGCGCACGCGCCTCGACGATGGCCTATGCCTCGGAGTTGGACTACGACGGCTACATCAAGGTGTTTGCCCGGCGCGCATCCATCCTGCGCGAATGGATGTTGTTCTTTGAACGTTACCCCTTGTTGCTGATGCCGGTGTCCTGCGAACGGGCATGGCCGGCGGACTATGACCAGCGCGGCGATAAGGCGGTGGCGCATATGATGACGGCGCATCACCCGATGCTGGCGGTCTCGACACTCGGCCTGCCGGGCTTGGCGGTGCCGACAGGTCTTGCCGACGGCCTGCCGGTGGGCATTCAGCTTGTTGCCTCGCGCTTTCGCGAAGATTTATGCCTGGGTGCGGGCGCGGCCATCGAAGCCCGCTGTCCGCCTTTGACGCCGATCGATCCGCGTTGAAGCGCTGCCGTACACCGGTCAGGCTATCAACCCCGATAACCGGCGCGCATCTCCTGAGGGGGTACCGGTGCGCGCGTCAGATTGAGCGGCTGAAAGTGCGCCAGCAACTCCATCTCCCTGATGTCGAGGAATGTCACGTGCCGCTCGTTGATTGCGATCATGCCTTCGGTGCGTAGCTTTGCCAGCATCCGGTTGAGATGCGGAACGCTGAGGCCTAGCGCATCGCTCATCACCTCCTGGGAGAATGGCAGGTCGAAACCCGAGGCGGCGGCGCGGCCAACCATGGTGAGCCGTGCATGCACTTCGAGCAGGAAATGGGCCAGCCGCTCGATCGAAGTGCGGCGGCCGATGCTGATGACGTGCTCGGCACATGTCGTCGCTTCCTGAACGGCAAGCCAACTCAGCGCCACGCCGAACTTCGGCCGCCGGTAGCACAGCCCGATGAAGTCATCGAGCGCGCAGACCTGCAGCGTCATGTCGGTCAGTGCGATCACCGAGAAACTCGCTCGTTCGAAAAAGCTGCCGGGCAGGCCGATGACGTCGCCCGGAAGAACGACATTGATGATCTGCCGCTTGCCGTTGCGCAGGACCTTGTAGCGTGCGGCGAAGCCATCCTTGACGAAGGAGAGCTTGCAGTATTCGTAACCGTCCACGACGAGGTCGCGGCGCTTCTTGACGGCTTGCTCGCACTCGATCAAGGAGCGCAGACTGCCGAGGTCGGCGGGGCTAAGGTCGATATAGCTGCCGAGGCGGGTGACGAACGGATCGTCACATCCCGCATCCCGGACTGCGCGGATGAGCCCGTGCATGGATCGCCTATCCCATCTCCAGTCGCCCTGCCTTGTTAATCTGCATCAATAAGTGCGAACAAAGCGAGCCCTACTAAAGGCGGTCACACTCGCCCTCCAGCGACGGTCATAAACGGGAGGATGACGTGACACGCAGCAAATCGCCTTTGGAGACGCCCTTTTCGCGCCGCACACTGCTGCGGCAAGCGGTCGCAACGGGCGCCGGTGTCGGCGTATTTTCGGTTGCCGCTCCAGCCGTTTGGGGCCTGAACAGTGCATGGGCGGCGGAGCATCCGCCGATTGGCACCTGGCCGGCAGGCTCCTCCGGCGGTTCGGTGACTATCGGCGCCGCGGTGCCGCGCACCGGCACTTATGCGGTGCAGGGCGAGGACGAGCTCAAGGGCATGGAGCTTGCTGTCCAGCACATCAACGAAGGTCATGAACTGGTCAAGAAGATTTCGCCCAAGACGAAGAAGGGCGTTCTTGGCAAGGAGGTGAAGCTGGTTGTCGCCGACTCCGCGGCCAAGCCGAACCAGGCGGTGCAGGCGCAGCAGCGGTTCATCACCGAGAACAAGGTCGTTCTGATGACCGGCTCGACGTCTTCCGCCGTTGCGGTCGCGCTCAACAAGCTGGCGCAACGCGAGAAGGTTCTCTACGTCGCCGGTATCTCCGGCTCGAACGATACCACCGGCAAGGACTGTGTACGCTATGGCTTCCGCCAGAATTTCTATGGCCAGACGGCGGCGGCCGCGATCGCGCCGGTGCTGGTCAAGCAGTTCGGCAAGAACAAAAAAGTCGCTTACATGACGCCGGACTATACCTACGGCCACACCGTCACCAAGTCGATGCAGGACATCACCGCGAGCGCGGGCTGGACGACGGTGACCAATCAGGTTTCGCCGCTCGGCGCGCCGGACTTTTCCTCCTATCTTCTGAACGTCGCCAACTCCGGCGCCGAGATCCTCGTCAACGTCAACTGGGGTCACGACGCCGTTCTGTCGATCCAGCAGGCCAAGCAGTTCGGCGTGCTCGACAAGATGAAGCTGGTCGTACCGTACCAGATTCCGTTCCTCGCCCG
>JAFKKQ010000039.1 GCA_017304505.1 Hyphomicrobiales bacterium
CCCGCGCGACGGCGCGATCGAAGGGTTCGCTCCGCTCGCTGTTCTGCTTATCCGATCGCGAGCGCATCCTTTGAGTGTGGCCGTCGAGGAACGCCAGCATCTGAGACAGGAATCCCGGCGGGGCCGAGAACGCCGGGTCATCGAACAGTTGCAACCGCGACACCACGTGCTCGGCGACAATACGTGAGCGGGCGATTCGCGCCTCGCCGTCGACCACAGCCACAGCATCGAGCGAAACGCGCGGTGTATTTGCCCCCGAACCGGCAGCAAAATCGAACCGAATGACCGATTCCGCGGAATAAGCTCGTGGGCCGAAACGCAAGAAAAGCGTCGCCAGCACCACCGCAAGCACCGCAACCGCAAGGAACGTCCCACGGCTGTACCACATCAATCGCAGCGCCCCGAGCATCACCTCCTCATTATGCAGACGTGGACTACAAGTGCGTTCACCGTTCAGCCGCTCGCCGATCCCGTCGGTGAGGCGATCCAGCGATTGAGGTGCGTGCATTCACCTGCTCCACTTAGTTTCGTTCATCCAACCGCCACATCTATCGATCCCCGCCGCAGTGGCATGCGGTGATGGTCTTTGATGCCCATCCGCGCTACCAGAATGTCACCAGGGCTCATTCATCAGCGCGCCTCATGCTCACGTCCGGTTATAGACATCTTCGAGGCGCACGATGTCGTCTTCACCGAGATAAGAACCGCTTTGCACTTCGACCAACTCAACCGGCTCGACGCCGAAATTTTCCAGGCGGTGCACGGCGCCAAGCGGAATATGCACATGCTCGTTGGATCGCATGATCTCGCGACGATCATCGACCGTGACCGTTGCCTCACCGCAAACCACGACCCAATGCTCGGCACGGTGACGATGCTTCTGCAGCGACAGCCTGCCGCCCGGATGCACGACGATCCGCTTGACCTGGAAACCGTTGCCGCCATCGAGGACGCGGTACCAGCCCCACGGCCGATGCACCCGTGAGTGCGCATCGGCCTGACTGCGGCCGTGACAACGCAATTGCTCGACCAGTTGTTTGACTTCGCCGGACCGGCGGCGATCGGCAACGAGCACCGCGTCGTCGGTGGCAACCACCACCACCCCGTCAAGGTCAAGCAACGACACCAATGGCCCGTTGGTCATGACATAGCAGCCTCGGCTGCCGAGCAACTCCACAACGCCATTGGTGACGTTGCCATCGGCGTCTTTCGCGCCGAGACCCCAGAGCGCGTCCCAGGAGCCGACGTCCGACCAACCGCACGATAGCCGCACAACCGCGGCCCGGCTGGTCTTCTCCATGACCGCATAGTCGATGGATTGCGCGGTCGCATGCGCGTATTCCGGCCCCAGCAGCACGGCGCCGCCGCTCGCGGTGCTGCTGCCGAGGGCAGTGCAAAGCGCAGCCAATGTTTCCGGGTCGAAGCGGCGATACTCTCCAAGCAAGGCATCGGCGCGGAACAGGAAGTTTCCCGAATTCCAGAGCAGCCCGGCCGCGACGTATTCCGCGGCTTTCTCGACGCAGGGCTTCTCGGCGAAGCGAACCACGGTCGACGCTGCGCCGGCGATAAGGCAGCCGGGCTCGACATAGCCGTAGCCGGTCTCGGGACGCGTCGGCACAACTCCGAAGGTGACAAGCCGGCCCGCCTCCGCCGCCGCGACGCCGCCGGCGATTGCATGATGGAAGGCTTGCGTGTCGCGAACGACATGGTCCGACGCCAGCACCAGCGCGAGCCCATCGGGGTCCGAGCGCGTCAGAGCGAGGCAAGCGGCTGCGATCGCCGGACCGGAGTCGCGGCGGGACGGCTCGATCAGGATGTCCGCCGCGATTGAAAGATCCGCGAGCTGCCGCTCGGCAAGAAACCGGTGCGCCTGGTTGGTAACGATCAGCGGTCGGCCAAAGCCGCAGGCGCCGGCGCGCAGCACCGTTTCCTGGAAGGTCGAGCGCTCACCCAAAAGCGCGGCAAACTGCTTCGGCATCGTGTCGCGCGAGGCCGGCCACAACCGGGCACCGGCACCGCCGCAAAGGATAACCGGCCTGATCGTGGTCATGATTGCCTCCCCTGTCTCGCCCGCGGTGCGCGGCGCCTCGTGCTCAGTTGGATCTCGGTGGGGAATGAACGGCCGTGGTTTGCGGGGCCGCGGCGGCGCGTGCCGCCGCGGCCGTCCAGGAGTCGCCGGGCGGTTCGGCCAGCATGTTGCTGCCGGCATCGGCCACGGCCGGACGCAACGATCCGACGCGAACGATGTCGCCAGGCGCCAGCGGGAAATCGCCGGCGGCGTCGAACGCAACCGCCTTGTTCGATTTGCCGCGGACCACGGTGAGCGTGGGCTGGTTCACATCGTCGGTGGAAAGCGAGCCGATCTGCGAGGCGCGCGCGCTGCGGATGCGCTGTGCCGATGGCAGCGACACGCTCAATTCGAGCAGCGAGCGATCGATATCCTGCAGCGCGGTGGTGGCTCGGCGGCGATAATTGTTGTGCAACTCGCCAATGCGGAACTTCAAGTCGCCGATCGTATATTCGGCGCGCAGCGTTTCCGAACGCAGCCGTTCGATATTGCCATCGAGACGCGCCTCCTCGCGCTTGACCTCGATATAATTCGGCTTGCGCACCAGGCCGCTGCCCATCATGCTCTCGTATTGCGTAACCATCTCATGGTTGAGATCGCGCTGCTTCTGCTCGAGCTTCTGCTGCAGCTTGAGCGAAGCGATTTCGGCCTCAAGCCGCGGGATTTGGCTTTCCAGCGCTTCGGTTTCCTGCCGTTGCGCCT
>JAFKKQ010000245.1 GCA_017304505.1 Hyphomicrobiales bacterium
CGACCGCGATGCCGCGAATGCAATGCAAAAATCGCGAACGAGTCCCCGGCTGCCCGGCCTGGAGTTGGACAAGCGTATCGCCGTCACCGCCGACCTGGCGCACACGAAGAATGCCGACGCCGTGCTGCTCGTGGTGCCGGCCCAGGCGCTGCGCGATGTCGCGACGCGAATCGCGCCGCTCATCCGGAAAGGCACGCCGGTTGTCGCCTGCGCCAAGGGCATCGAGCGCGGCACGCACGCCTTCATGACCGAGATCGTCGCGCAATGCGCCCCTGGCAGCCGGCCCGCGATCCTGTCCGGACCGAGCTTCGCCGACGATGTCGCGCGCGGCCTGCCGACGGCGGTGACGCTGGCCGCCGTGGACGACGGCCTCGCCGCCGAACTCGCCCGGGCGCTCGGCTCCGGAACGTTTCGTCCGTATCACTCCAACGACGTGCGCGGCGTCGAGATCGGCGGCGCGGCCAAGAACGTGCTGGCGATCGCGGCCGGCATCGCGCAAGGCAGCGGGCTGGGCGCCAGCGCCTCCGCCGCGCTCATCACGCGCGGCTTCGCCGAACTGTTCCGATTCGGCAAGACGCTTGGCGCGCGGCCGGAAACGCTGGTGGGCCTTTCCGGTCTGGGCGATCTTGTGCTCACCTGCTCCAGTCCGCAGTCGCGCAACTTCTCGCTCGGCCTAGCGCTCGGCCAGGGCCGCAGCCTTGCAGAGGCGCAAAGCGGCAAGCTCGCCGAAGGCGTGTTCACCGCTTCGGCGCTGATCGAGCTGGCGGAGACCAACCGCGTCGACATGCCGATCTCGGCCGCGGTCGCCGCGGTGCTCGAAGGCAGCGCCACTGTGGCCCAGGCGATCGAATCGCTGCTGTCGCGACCGTTTCGTGCGGAGGATTGAACCGATGGCGTACTGGCTGATGAAAAGCGAGCCCGATTCCTGGTCGTGGGATCAGCAGGTGAAAAAGGGGGCCAAGGGCGAGCTGTGGACCGGCGTGCGCAACCACACCGCCAAGCTCAACCTGATGAAGATGAAGAACGGCGACCACGCTTTCTTCTACCACTCCAACGTCGGCAAGGAGATCGTCGGCGTGGTCGAGATCATCCGCGAGCACCATCCCGATCCGACCGCGAAGGCCGGCGATCCGTGGGTCGTGGTCGACGTGAAGGCGCTCCAGCCGATGCCGCAGCCGGTAACGCTCGAAGCGATCAAGAAAGAGCCGAAGCTGAAGGACATGGCGCTCATCAGACAATCGCGGCTGTCGGTGCAGCCGGTCACCGCCGAGGAGTGGAGGCTCGTCTGCAAGATGGGCGGCCTCAAGGCTTAACAGGCCCGCCTTCGTCAACAATCTGCTGTAGCGTTTCAGGTTTTGACGGAAGGCGACGGATTGCGTCCAAGTATCGTTGCGTCCAAGTATCGTTGCGTCGAAGTATCGTTGTGTTGAAGTATCGTCGTTCCCCGAGCGTCGTCATCCGCGAAGGCGGATGATCCAGTCACGTCCGCGAGCAAAGATGGATACTGGATGCCCCGCCTTCGCGGGGCATGACGGCAAAGGGTGCTCGGTGAATCCCGATTCCGTTAAAACGGAAAAGCCCTAAGGCCCGCGGCTACTCGATGCGCAGGCCGATCTCGCGGATCACCTTGCCGAAAGTGGCGTTGTCGGTGCGGATGCGGTCGCGGAATTCGTCAAGCGTGGTGATATAAGGTTCGCCCGAGCCCGAGGCGATCAGCCGTTTGCGCACGTCGGGCTGCTGCAGCACGGCGGCGATCTCGGCCGTGCCAGATCGTCACCTCGTAGCCCGGATAGATTTCGCCGATGGTCGGCAGGTCCGGCAGGATGCTCGACCGCTTGGCGCCGGTCACGGCCAGCGCCTTCACCTGTCCGGACTGGACCATCGGCACCACCGAACCGCCGCCGAACATCACCTGGACCTCGCCGGCCAGAAGTGCCACGCCCGCCGGGCCGCCGCCGCGATACGGCACATGCGTCAGCTCGATGCCGAGGTGGCGCTTCAGCAGCTCCATCGCGATGTGGTGCATGCTGCCGTTGCCGATCGAAGCGTAGAACAGCGGCGGCTTGGTTCGTTTCGCCAGCGCCACGAATTCCTGAAGATTGTTGACCTTCAGCGAAGGGTTCACGGCGAGGATCAACTGGTTCGCGGCAAGACTCGCGACCGGCGTCAAATCCTTGAGCGGATCGAACGGCATCCGCGCATAGAGGTGCGGATTGACGAGGAACAGGTTGTCCGGCCCATGCAGCAGCGTGTAGCCGTCGGGATCGGCCTTGGCGACGGCGTCGCCGGCCGCATTGCCGCCCGTGCCCGCCTTGTTCTCGATGACGATGGTCTGGCCGAGACGCGGCGACAGCGCGTGGGCGATGGTGCGCGCCACGATGTCGGCCGCCCCGCCCGGCGGAAAGCCCACGTACATGCGGATCGGCCGGTTTGGATAATCCGATGTCTGCGCCGTCGCGGCCGTCGCCGCCCCCGCGACGAAAAGCAGCGTCACCAGCATCGTATGCAGCAAGCCTCGCATCGTCGCCCTCCCTCAAGATTACGGTTCTTATTTCTCGATTTTCCTGCTCTCACGCGCTGAAGTCGATAGAGGTTTTATCGCATCCGCAACCCACGGCGCGACGAAAGTGGCAAACGGCCCATCTTGTGGCCTTTCCGGCCGGTGGCGCATAATAATGTTCGAGAATGCAGCGCCCGCGCGCCAAGCGCCCGTCGTCGCGCGCCGTCAGGAGGAACTCATGTCCGATCACGTCTACAACGTCTCGCCCGAGTGGAAACAACGCACCCTTATCGACGAGGCCAAATACAAGGACATGTACCGGCAGTCGCTGGCCGACCCGAACGGTTTCTGGGGCGAGCAGGCCAAGCGCCTCACCTGGATCAAGCCGTTCCACAAGGTGAAGAATACGTCGTTCGGACCCGGCAACGTCTCGATCAAGTGGTTCGAGGACGGCACATTGAACGCCGCCTATAACTGCATCGACCGTCATTTGCCCAAGCGCGCCAACCAGACCGCGATCATCTGGGAAGGCGACGATCCCAAGGACGACAAGAAGGTCACCTATCAGCAATTGCATGACGAAGTGTGCCGGATGGCGAACATCCTGCGCACCCGCAACGTCAAGAAGGGCGACACCGTCACCATCTACATGCCGATGATCCTGGAGGCGGCCTACGCCATGCTGGCCTGCGCCCGCATCGGCGCGGTCCACTCCGTGGTGTTTGGCGGCTTCTCGCCGGACTCGCTTGCCGGCCGCATCGAGGACTGCCAGTCCAAGGTCGTCATCACCGCCGATGAAGGCGTGCGCGGCGGCCGCAAGATTCCGCTGAAGGCCAACACCGACGCCGCGATCGCCAAGACCGGTGGTGTCGATCACGTCATCGTGGTCAGGCGCACCGGCGGGAAGGTCGACATGACGCCCGGCCGCGACGTCTGGTACCACGAAGCGGCCGATGTGGTGACCGCCGAGTGTCCGTGCGAGGAGATGAGCGCGGAGGATCCGCTGTTCATCCTCTACACGTCAGGCTCCACCGGAAAGCCGAAGGGCGTGCTGCACACCACCGGCGGCTATCTGCTCTACACATCGATGACTCACCAGTACACGTTCGACTATCGCGACGGCGACGTCTACTGGTGCACCGCCGACGTCGGCTGGGTGACCGGCCACAGCTATATCGTCTATGGGCCGCTGGCGAACGGCGCCATCACCATGATGTTCGAGGGCGTGCCGAACTATCCGACCATGTCGCGGTTCTGGGAGGTGGTGGACAAGCATAAGGTCAACATCTTCTACACCGCGCCGACCGCGATCCGCGCGCTGATGCAGGCCGGCGACGGGCCGGTGAAGAAGACCTCGCGCAAGACGCTGAAGGTGCTCGGCACCGTCGGCGAGCCGATCAACCCCGAGGCGTGGGAATGGTATTACCGCGTGGTCGGAGACAACCGCTGCCCGGTGATCGACACCTGGTGGCAGACCGAAACCGGCGGCACGCTGATCGCGCCGCTGCCCGGCGCCACCGCGCTTAAGCCCGGTTCCGCAACGCTGCCGTTCTTCGGCGTCATCCCGCAGATCGTCGATGCCGACGGCAAGGTGATCGAGGGCGCGGGCTCCGGCAATCTGTGCATGGCCGATTCCTGGCCCGGCCAGATGCGCACGGTGTTCGGCGACCATCAGCGATTCATCGACACCTATTTCAAAGCCTATCCGGGCAAGTACTTCACCGGCGACGGCTGCCGCCGCGACGAAGACGGCTATTACTGGATCACCGGCCGCGTCGACGACGTCATCAACGTCGCCGGCCACCGCATGGGCACCGCCGAGGTCGAGAGCGCATTGGTCGCGCACGAGGACGTGTCGGAGGCCGCGGTCGTCGGCTACCCGCACGACATCAAGGGCCAGGGCATCTACGCCTATGTCACGCTGATGACCGGGGTGCAGCCCAGCGAGGATCTTCGCAAGGAGCTGGTGCAATGGGTGCGCAAGGAGATCGGCCCGATCGCCTCGCCCGACATGATCCAATTCGCACCGGGCCTGCCGAAGACGCGCTCCGGCAAGATCATGCGCCGCATCCTGCGCAAGATCGCCGAGGACGAACATGGCAACCTAGGCGATATCTCGACCTTGGCCGACCCGACCGTGGTCGACGATCTGATCAAGAACCGCCAGAACAAACGCGCCGAGGCCAAGGCGGGCTAGGCGTCCCAACGCACGATCTATCCCTATAGACTTGTGCGACAGCCCGTTCGTCCCTGCGATCCACCTCCGCTCGCCCGGCGAGCTTCGGCGCGTTTGGAGTCCGCCGAAGCGCCTGGTGCGAAGGCGGAAAGCGAGGACCTGGAGCTGAAAATGGCCCGTCTCTCAACGTGGCCCCGGATTCCCGCTTGCGCGGCAATGAGCGGAGTATGTTTCGGAGGCGATATGATTAACGGGATGCATCGCCAAGCTCGTCCCAGCGGTGATCTTTTGAACCGTCTGCGCGCACATTTTATTTAGGAAGACGGCCGATCATCGCGGCCGTATCCGCCAAGGTATTTGCCCCGCCCAAGAGTCGCTCATGCGTTATGCGTATCGCGCCACCGGCTTTGTCGCCGCCTGTCTTGTTGCCCTCCTGTCCTTTGCCGCCTGGAACACGCCGGCCGCCGCACGCGGCGAGGTGGTGGCCTTCACCGACGACGCCGCACCCGGCACCATCGTCGTGCGCACCGGTGAGCGCCGGCTCTATCTGGTGCTGGGCCAAGGCCGCGCGTTGCGCTATCCGGTTGGCGTCGGCCGGGCCGGGCAGCAATGGACCGGCCACGCCGTCATCGACGGCAAGCGCATCCGCCCGGCCTGGGCGCCGCCGCCCGACATCGCGCGCGAGAATCCAAGGCTGCCGAAAGTCATTCCCGGCGGATCGCCGAGGAATCCGATGGGCGTCGCCGCGCTGACGCTTTCGGGCGGCGAATATGCCATCCACGGCACCAACAATCCGGGTTCGGTCGGCCGCTTCGTGTCCCACGGCTGCGTCCGCATGTACAACCGCGACATCACCGATCTGTACAGCCGCGTCCGCATCGGAACGCCGGTGATCGTGACGCGCTGAGGCCAACGCCCATCAATGCCGGCGCCGGCGCGACCGTTGACGCTCCGGCCGGGGCTTGGCGCGCGTGCGGGATCGCCGCGGCTCGGGTTCCGGCTTTGGCACGGCCCCGCGGCCCTGCTGTGCGGCCGCCTGCGGTTCCGGTTTCGGCGGCGCGGCTGACGACTGCGGCTCCGGCAACCCGGCGAGCCTGCGCACCACGGCCTCGGCGGCCCGCGCGCCGGATTCCCAGGCGCCGCCAACCGTCCCCCACAGCGTCTCGTGCACGGCTTCGCCGGCGCAATACACCCGATCGCGGATCGGCTCCATCATGGCGCGCCGCGCCCACTGACCGCCCGGCGCGGCGCTGGCGAACGCACCCAGCGCCCACGGCTCGGCGTCCCAGCGCGTCGCCGCCGTGCGCTGCACCGCGCGCTTCAAATCATTGCCAAACAGACCGGCGAGCCATTCGACGGCGAATTCCACCATTGCCGCCTCGCCCTGTCCCGAGAGTTCGCGGCCGAACCCGCCGCCAACCTCGACCAGCGACAGTGGCGTTCCCGAGACGTTGGCAAGCAGCGCCGCCGTGCGCGGGCCCGACGAACGCTCCAGCACCACGTCGTCGCGCTGCAGTCCGAGCGGATTGCCCGCAAGCTCGAGCGCGATGTGATCGAAACTGCCGAGCTTGAGCTTGGCGAGCGCATCGAGGTGGCGCTTGGGCAATCCCTTGTCGAACTTGACCCGCTCCGACGCCAGAACCTCGGTCGAGGCCGTCACGATCATGTAGCGGCACGACAGCGTACCGCGCGGCGTGACGGCATCGACACGCGAGCCGCGGGTCTGGGTGTCGACCTGCGTCACCGGCGTTTGCAACTCCACCGGAATGCCGTCGGCGAGCTTTGCCAGCAGCGCGCCATAGCCCTGGCGGCAGAACGCGCCGAACGCGCGATCGGTCGACTTGCTGAAGTCCAGCGCCGACATCTCACCGAGATCCCTGGCATTGGCATAAGGACCAAGCACGAACTCCACGGTCGACCGCCAATCGCCGAGATCCTTGGGCAGCGCGCGCAGGCAATCGACATCCGTCCTGCCATGCCCGGCCTGGACGATCGCGCGGTTGGCGCGCACCGTTGCCGCGAGATAATCCTCAAGCTCGCTCTCGCGCGCGCGACGCTGACCGATACGCACGCGCTGGCCGGACGGCGCCTGATAAATGTCGAGCCCGGTGCGCGCCACGAGCTTGGTCAGCGGATTGATGTCCGGATTCTGGATCCAATGCGCGCCGCGGTCGAACGGCACGCCGAAGCTTTGCGTTTCGGTGACACACCGTCCGCCGACGCGATTCGTCGCCTCGACCAGCGTGAAGCTTCGCCCGGCCGCCGACAGCGTATGCGCGGCGGCGATGCCCGCGGCGCCCGCGCCGACGATGATGACATCGACATCGGCCGTGGCTTGTCCCGTGGACGACTGGCCGAGTGCCGGACGCGCCGCCGCGAATGCGGCGCTGCCGGCGAGGAAGCTGCGGCGGGACAGGCGTGGCACGGCGCGCGTCTCTCCATCTCGGCTCATGGTTGGCAAATGGTTTTACGCCGCAACGCAACGAACGCAATCCCCGCACGAATTGGCCGCACTTGGCCTGTCGACCCCCGCGTCATGGATAACGGTCCGTTGCCCTCGCGCGAACGTGATGAACCGGATGGCAATGAGTTTGCATCAAAGTCCGGAGCAACGACGGCGCGCAGAACGCGCATCGCGCCGGAGGGGAGCCGGCATCATGCATTGGACACTCAATCGGATCGGGCGGTCGATCGCCCGTTATCTCGAACGCCCCGAAGCCGGCTACGAACCGTTCACACCCAGCGACCCAGGCGCATTGCGCACGGTGCTGCGCCCCGGCGACGTGCTGCTGGTGGAGGGCAACAATCATATTTCCGGCGTCATCAAGTATCTGACGCAATCCACCTGGTCGCATGCGGCGCTCTATGTCGGCCCGATCGGCGAACGCACCGCCGCCGATGGCGAGCCGCTGGTGCTGGTCGAAGCGAACCTCGGCCAGGGCGTCGTCGGCGCGCCGCTGTCGAAGTATCGCGATTTCCACACCCGCATCTGCCGGCCCGTCGGGCTAACCGAGGACGATTGCGCGCGCGTGTGCACCTTCGCCGCCGAACGCATCGGCTTCGATTACGACGTGAAAAACATCTTCGATCTCTTGCGCTATCTGTTTCCGCTGCCGGTACCGCAGCGTTTCCGCCGACGCATGATCGCGCTCGGCTCCGGCGACCCGACGCGCATCATCTGCTCGGCGCTGATCGCGCAGGCGTTCGAGCACGTGCGCTATCCGATCCTGCCGAAGATCACTCATCTGGAAAGCGAAACGGCGCGGCGCGACATCCTCGAAATCCGCCACTCGTCGCTTTATGCGCCGCGCGACTTCGATATCTCGCCTTACTTCCAGCTTGTGAAGCCGACGGTGGAGGCAGGCTTCGACTATCGCCGATTGTCCTGGGCCGACCGGCCGGAAACGTTCGAGCCGATTGTCATGGCGCCGGAAACCGGCGACTGCAGACTCGAGGCCGCCGACATCGGCGCGCCGCCGCAACCGGCGATCCCGGCACGCTGAAAGGCTTGCTCAACGGCGTTCGCCAACCTACCTCTGCCGAATTGCGTGGAGGAGCCGATGTTCGAGGCCGCCGTCAAGGCGCTGACCCAGATGGTGTCGCCGCCGTTCCGCCATGTGCTGTTCAAATCGATCGGCCTGGCGCTGGTGATGATCGTCCTGATCGGCGTTGGGCTCAACCACGTGTTCTCATGGATCGCCGCCAGCGGCACGACCTGGGCCGAAGCCACCACCGGCGGCCACACCGCATGGCAGATCGTTGCCTGGGTGCTGTCGTTTGCGGCCACGCTCGGCATCATCACCGGCGCGGTGTTCCTGATGCCGGCGGTGACCGCCTTCGTCGGCAGCTTCTTCGTCGACGAGATCGCCGACGAGGTCGAGCACGAACACTATCCGGCCGAAAAGCCGGGGCAGGCGCTGCCGCTCTGGCTCGCGCTCATTGAAGGCATCAAGACCGCGCTGCTCACCATCGTGGTCTACCTGGTCACGCTGCCGTTTTTGTTCGTCGCCGGCGCGGGCCTCTTCATCCTGTTCTTCGCCAACGCCTACCTGCTCGGCCGCGAATATTTCCTGCTCGCGGCAATGCGGTTCCGCTCGCCGGAGGAAGCACGCGCGTTGCGCAAGTCGCACCACACCCAGGTGTTTCTCGCCGGCATGCTGATCGCGCTGTTCGTGTCGATCCCGATCGTCAACCTCGCCACGCCGCTGTTCGCGATGGCGCTGATGGTCCACATGCACAAGCGGCTGTCGCCGCAGCGCGTGGAATTGATCGAGCCGAAGCGGGCTTAAAAGAGCGGGCGCGCCTAAGCCGCCACCGTCTTGCCCGGCCACTTGCACAGGTCGGCGATAATGCATCGCTCGCACAATGGCCGCCGCGCGAGGCAGGTGTAACGCCCGTGCAGGATCAGCCAGTGGTGGGCGTGCAGCATGTACGCCTCGGGGATCACCTCGAGAAGCTTCAATTCGACCGCCAGCGGATCCTTGCCGGGCGCCAGCCCGGTGCGGTTGCCGATGCGGAAGATGTGCGTGTCCACCGCCATCGTCGGCTGGCCGAAGGCGATGTTGAGCACGACATTCGCCGTCTTGCGACCGACGCCGGGCAACGCCTGCAACTCCTCGCGCGTGCCGGGCACCTTGCCTCCGTGTTCGGCCACGAGCTTTTCCGACAGCGCGATGACGTTCTTCGCCTTGGTGCGATAGAGCCCGATGGTCTTGATCAAATCGCGCACGCGCTCTTCACCCAGCGCCGCCATCTTCTGCGGCGTGTCGGCGAGCGCGAACAGAGCGGGCGTCGCCTTGTTGACGCCGGCGTCGGTCGCCTGCGCCGAGAGCACAACGGCCACGAGGAGCGTGAACGGATTGATGTGATGCAGCTCGCCCTTGGGTTCCGGCATCGCCTGCTGGAACCGGCGGAACGCCTCCTCGACTTCGGCTTTGGTCCAGGGTGCGGTTGTGCCCCGCAGCGCCTTGCGATCGGCCTGGGCCCTGACCCGGGCGGCCTCGGGCGTTGCCTTGGCCGCCTGGCCCGAACGGGCCGCCTTTACGGCCTCTGCCGTGCGGCGTTGCCCCACCGGTTTTTTCGGCGATTTTCGCGGCAATCGCTTTGAGGTTTTTTTTGACGGCTCGGTCTTGAGCCCTGCTTTCTTGGCCATGGCGGTCCTATAATGCGTGACACCATGAGCACAGAGAACCTTTCCGACAACGCCCACGACGGCGAACCCACGCTTTTTTCGGCGATCATCACGCCGCACCGCTCGCTGTCGCGCACCGGCTTCCTGCTGGTCATGGCCTTGGTCGGCACCGTCAGCTTCGGGGCGGGGACGGTCTTCTTCCTGCTCGGCGCCTGGCCGGTGATCGGCTTCATGGGGCTCGACGTGCTGCTGATCTACTGGGCGTTTCGCGTCAACTATCGCGCCGCCAGCGCCTTCGAGGAGATCAGGGTCACGCCCTCCGAACTTCGGGTCCGCCGCGTCAGTCATCGGGGCCAGATCGCGGAATGGACATTCAACCCGGTGTGGACTCGGCTCGACCGCGAGACCCACGAGGACTACGGCCTGCTCCGGCTGTTCCTGGTCTCGCGCGGGGACAAGCTTCCGGTCGCGGGTTTCCTGTCGCCAAAAGAAAGAGAAAGCTTCGCCGCGGCGTTGGCGGCGGCGCTCGGCGAGGCCAAACGAGGCCCGACGCGTGCGGTCCTCACATAGCACGACATCAGAAACCGGGTGGGACGGGCGCAATCCACGGTCTAGATGGAGAGCCAACGATGGAGACTCCCATGCTCTCACCTGACCGGATGCCCGATGTTCCGACGTCGCTCGCGCCGCTCTCCAGCGCCGCCGCCGACTATGATGTCGTTCGCCGCGCCATCGCTCACATCAAGGGCAACTGGCGCACCCAGCCCGAGGTCGAGGAGATCGCCGAAGCCTCGGGCGTCACGCCGACCGAGCTGCACCACCTGTTCCGTCGCTGGGCCGGACTCACGCCGAAAGCCTTTCTTCAAGCGTTGACGCTCGACAGCGCGCGGCAGCTTCTCCGCAACTCCGCAAGCGTGCTCGACGCGACTTACGAGGTCGGGCTGTCGGGCCCCGGCCGGCTGCACGATCTGTTCGTTACCCACGAGGCGATGTCGCCCGGCGAATGGAAATCCGGCGGCGACGGCCTGACGGTGTATTACGGTTTTCACCCGTCGCTGTTCGGCACCGCGCTGGTGATGGCGACGGATCGCGGGCTCTGCGGCCTCGCCTTTGCCGACCTGGGCAAGGAGCGCCCCGCGCTGGTCGATATGCGCCGGCGCTGGCCGCGGGCGAAGATCGTCGAGGACAGCGCGCGCACTGCGCCGCTCGCCGCACGCATCTTCGATCGCAAGCTTTGGCGGGCCGACCGGCCGCTGCGCGTGGTGCTGATCGGCACCGACTTCGAGGTGCGCGTCTGGGAAACGCTCATGCGCATCCCGATGGGCCGCGCCATCACCTACTCCGATCTTGCCGGCACCATCGGCAAGCCAAGTGCCGCGCGCGCGGTGGGCGCCGCGGTCGGCAAGAACCCGATTTCGTTCGTGGTGCCCTGCCACCGCGTGGTCGGCAAATCGGGCGAGCTGACCGGCTATCACTGGGGCCTGACCCGCAAGCGCGCCATGCTCGGCTGGGAGGCCGGCGCGGTCGCCACCTGACGTCGTGCCGTTGACGCCGGGAGCATGAAGGCCCAAAACCCTCGCAAAATCGACAATGCGAGGGACTTTCCATGCAGAAACGCCGCCCGGTGATGCTGGTCGTGCTCGACGGCTGGGGCTGGCGCGAGGACTCCGCCGACAACGCCGTCCGCCAGGCCAAGACGCCGACCTTCGACCGCCTCTGGGCCAATGGCCCACACGCCTTCCTGCGCACCTCCGGCAAGGATGTCGGCCTGCCGGACGGTCAGATGGGGAACTCCGAGGTCGGCCACCTCAATATCGGCGCGGGGCGCGTGGTGATGCAGGACCTGCCGCGCATCGGCGACGCCATCGCGTCGGGCGAGATCAAGAAAGCGCCGGCGCTCACCGGGCTGATCGACAAGCTCAAGGCGAGCGGCGGCACCTGCCACCTGATCGGCCTGGTCTCGCCCGGCGGCGTGCATTCGCACCAGGACCACGGCGCGGCACTGGCGAAGATTCTCGACGACGCCGGTGTCCCCGTGGTCGCACATGCCATCACCGATGGGCGCGACACGCCTCCGCAGTCGGCCGCGGACGATCTGAAAAAATTCACCGCGGCGCTGCCGAAGTCCGTGCCGGTCGCAACCGTGATCGGCCGCTACTACGCGATGGATCGCGACAAGCGCTGGGATCGCGTGAGCAAGGCCTATAGCGCCATCGTCGAGGCCGAAGGCGCGAAGTTTCCCGATCCGCAGGCCGCCATCGCCGACGCTTATTCAAACAAGAAATTCGACGAATTCATCGTGCCGGCCGTGATCGGCGACTATCGCGGCATCAAGGACGGCGACGGCGTGCTGTGCTTCAACTTCCGCGCCGACCGTGTGCGCGAGATTCTCGGCGCGATGCTCGATCCGAAGTTCTCAGGCTTCCCGCGCAAGCGCACCGTCAAATTTGCCGCCGCCGTCGGCATGACGGAATACAGCGACGAACTGAACACGATGATGCGGGCGATCTTCCCACCGCAAACGCTGCCGAACATCCTGGGCGAGGTCGCCGCCAACGCCGGCCGCACGCAATTGCGCATGGCGGAGACGGAGAAGTATCCGCACGTCACCTACTTCCTCAACGGCGGACGCGAGGAGCCCTACAAGGGCGAAGACCGCATCATGGTGCCCTCGCCCAAGGTCGCGACCTACGACCTGCAGCCGGAGATGTCGGCACCAGAGTTGACCGCGAAAGCGGTCGAAGCCATCGACTCCGGTAAGTACGACCTGATCGTGCTCAATTTCGCCAACCCGGACATGGTCGGCCACACCGGCAGCCTGCCCGCCGCGATCAAGGCGGTGGAAACGGTGGACGCCGGGCTCGGCAAGATCGTGGACGCGATCACGCGCGCGGGCGGTGCGCTGCTTGCCACCGCCGACCACGGCAATTGCGAAATGATGCGCGACCCGGCGACCGGTGGCCCGCACACCGCCCACACCACCAATCCGGTGCCGGTGCTGCTCACCGGCGGCGGCGGCGCCAAGCTCGCGGACGGACGGCTCGCCGACCTCGCGCCGACCTTGCTGGAACTGATGGACCTGCCGAAGCCCAAGGAGATGACCGGCGCGTCGCTGCTGCGCAAGGGCTAGAATATTCGCCCGGCGTTGAAGAAAACAAAAGCAAGGCCGCGCTAAAAATCCTTCAGCCCGAGCACATCCATCATCGAGTAAAGCCCCGGCTTCTGGCCACGCGCCCAAAGCGCGGCATGCATCGCGCCGCGGGCGAAGATCATGCGGTCCTCGGCGCGGTGCGTCAGCTCGATGCGCTCGGAGGGGCCGGCGAAGATGACGCTGTGCTCGCCCACAACCGTGCCGCCGCGCAACGACGCGAAGCCGATGTCGCCTTGCTTGCGCGCGCCGGTCTCGCCGTCGCGGCCGCGCTCCGAATGCGTCGCGAGGTCGATGCCGCGCCCTTCCGCCGCCGCGCGGCCGAACATCAGCGCGGTGCCCGACGGCGCGTCGATCTTCTTGTTGTGATGCATCTCGAAAATCTCGATGTCGAACGACGGGTCGAGCGTCTTTGCCACGCGCCGCGTCAGCGCCGCCAAAAGATTGACGCCGAGACTCATGTTGCCGGACTTCACGATGGTCGCGCGCCTGGCCGCTTCGGCGATCAGCTTCTCCTCGCTGTCCCCCAGCCCCGTGGTACCGATGATATGAACGAGACCGTGGCGGGCCGTCAGCTCGGCCAGCACCAGGGTCGCGGCCGGGACGGTAAAGTCGACCAGACCATCGGCATCGGCGAACAGCGGCGCGGGGTCCGACACAACGGTGATGCCGCACTGGCCAAGACCGGCCAGTTCGCCGGCGTCGCGGCCGATGATCGCCGAGCCCGGCGCATCGAAAGCGCCGGCCAGGACAATCCCTTCGGCGTCGATGATCGCCTTGACCAGGGTGCGGCCCATGCGCCCGCCGGCGCCGGCCACGATCAACCGCAAATCGGACATGAAACCACTCCCGCTCTGGCCGGATTCTGATTCAACTGCGTTGAATCAGACTCGCCTCTTATCTTTTTGATGGAGCATGACCCTATCCGAAAACCGGTTCCCACTTTTCGGCATCATGCTCTACGGCGCCTCGCTGCCTTCGACGATGATCAAATCCGTGACTGCATTCGCCTGACGGACCTTCAGGATCGCTTGATACTCCGGCGAGCGGTAGCAGGCCACGGCGGTGGCGTAGTCCGGAAACTCGATCACCACGTTGCGCGGCCGGCTTTCGCCTTCAGCACATTCGAACGCACCGCCGCGCACGATAAAGCGTGCGCCGTATTTCTCGATGATCGCGGGAACGGCGGCGGAATAGGACCGATAGCCCGTCTCGCCGTTCACATCGACGCGCGCGATCCAGTAGGCTTTGTTGCTCATGCAGTCCTCCCCTGTCGAACGGCCGCCGCGATCTCGGCCCCGATGGCCAGCGCCGCGCCCCTGGGATCGGAGGCCGCCACGATCGGCCGCCCGACCACCAGATAATCGGCTCCCGCCGCGATCGCGGCCGCCGGCGTCATGATGCGCTTCTGGTCGCCCGCCTCAGCGCCCGCCGGGCGGATGCCCGGCGTCACCAGCACCATGCCGGGGCCTGCGATGGCGCGGAGCTTGGCGGCCTCCTCGGCCGAACAGACAAGCCCGTCCATGCCGATGTCGCGCGCCTGCGCGGCGCGCTCGGCGGCCAGCGCTGCAACGGTGCGGCCATAGCCCGCCGCAGCAAGATCGGCGTCGTCGTAGGACGTCAGCACGGTGACGCCGAGAATACGCAAGCCCGAGCCCTTACGCGCCTCGACGGCCGCTCGCATGGTCTGCGGATAGGCATGGACCGTGAGAAACGTCGCACCGAGCCTGGCGACGCTTTCGACACCTTTGCCCACGGTGTTGCCGATGTCGTGCAACTTGAGATCGATAAAGACGCGCCTGTCGGCACGGACAAGGGCATCGGCCAGCCCGAGGCCGCCGGCGAACGCGAGCTGATAACCGATCTTGTAGAACGAGACGGCGTCGCCCAATGTTTCGATCATCGCTTCGGCGGCCTTAACCGTCGGCACGTCGAGCGCGACGATCAGCCGGTCCTTCGCCTCCATCACGCCATCTCCCGCGCGGTTTCGATCAGCCGCCCCAGCACGCGCTTGAGCGTATTCGCGGCGCGGTCATCCGTCAGATTGTCGTTGTCGTCAAATGCCTCGCCGGCCCGGAACACCGTGACCTGCTCGGGGATGACCAGCGCGCCGCAGCCCAGCTCAAGCACCTGCCGCAGGGCCATCAGCGATCGCACCGCGCCATAGGGCGAGTTCGACGCGCCGCCGATGGCAAAGGCGCGGCCCTTGAACACCGCGAGCGGCGGCTCGCCGCGCTCACGCACGCGCGAGATCCAATCGATGGCGTTCTTGAGCAGCGGCGTCACCGAGGCGTTGTATTCGGGGCTGGCGATGAACACGCCCGAATGCGCCGCCATCATGTCCCTGAGATTGCGCGCGTTGGCCGGCACGCCCGATTGCGCTTCGGCGTCGCCGTCGTAGAGCGGCAGCGGATAGTCCTCGAGCGAAATGCGGGTCACGTCCGCACCCGTGAGCGTCAGTTCCTTCGCGGCGGGCGCCGCAAGCCGCGCGTTATACGAGCCGGTTCGGATCGAGCCGGCGAACACCAGGATTTTCGGCGGCATGGCAATCAGCTCTCGGTGACCGCCGCGAACAATACACGGTCATGCCCGGCCATGACGAACGGCAGCGTCGAACGGCAGCCGCCGCCGTTCGGCGTCAATTCTGACGATAGACCCAGACGCGGGCCGGCGGCAGGTTCTGCCAGATCAGCGACGAGCCTTCCGCGTGCGCCACGGCCCGTTTGGGAACCGGCGTCATCACGGCATAGGTGAACTGCACAAACGGCGCGTCGGGCGCCATCAACTTGAAGGCCTCGTCGACAAGCTGCATCCGCTGCTTGAACGGCTTGGTCTGCAGCGGCAGGCCCGACACCACGGCCGCCGCGGGCTCGCGCAGCATGTCGCCGAGCAGATGCTGGATGCGATAGGCGTCGCCCTGGATCACGGTCGCATCGGGATAGCGCGTGCGCAGCATGCGGCAGAAGGTCGGGTTGAACTCGACCAGCACCAGCCGCGAGGGATCGATTCCGCGCTCGACCAGCGCCTTGGTCACCGCACCGGTCCCGGGCCCAAGCTCGATCACCGGACCGGGCGCATCCGGATCGACATGGCGCGCCATCGCGCGCGCAAGCATCTTTCCGGACGGCGCGACCGCGCCCATCGAGATCGGCTTTTCCATCCAGGACCGGATGAAAGCCAACTCATCGAGGAACCGGATACCGCCCCAGCGCTCCAAAAGACGGATTCGGTGCTCAATCTTCTTTTCGAGAACCTGAAGGGCGAGCAATGGCATGGGAATCAATGTGTGACCAAACATCGCAGAACTTCGACCCTCATCGGTAAAGGGCCGAGGGCCGGGGGTCAAGCGGGGTTATGCGCGATCACGCCGATCGCGCGCCGCTGCCGAAAAAGTCCTTGACGCGGGAGAAAAAGCCTGAGGCTTCCGGGTGGGTTTCCTTCGAGGACAACTTCTCGAATTCGGCCAGCAGCTCGCGCTGCCGCTTGGTCAGATTCTGCGGCGTCTCGGCCATCACCTGGACGTACATGTCGCCACATTGCTTCGAACGCAGCACCGGCATCCCCTTGCCGGACAGCCGGAAACGGCGGCCGGACTGGGTCCCGGCGGGGACCTTGACCCGCGCCTTGGCGCCATCGATCGACGGCACCTCGAATTCGCCGCCAAGCGCCGCCGTCACCATCGAGATCGGCACGCGGCAATGCAGGTCGGCGCCGTCGCGCTGGAAGAACTCGTGAGCGGCGAGCGAGAGGAAAATATAAAGATCGCCGGACGGCCCACCGCGAACACCAGCCTCGCCTTCGCCCGCCAGGCGGATGCGCGTGCCGTCCTCGACCCCCGGCGGAATGTTGACCGACAGCGTGCGCTCGCGCGTCACACGGCCGGAGCCGGCGCAGGACGGACACGGATCCTCGATCACCTGACCGCGCCCCTGACAGATCGGACAGGTGCGCTCCAGCGTGAAGAAGCCGCCTTGCGTATGACGGATGCGGCCGTGTCCGTTGCAGTGCTGACAGACCTTCGGCTTGGTGCCGGCCCGCGCCCCCGCGCCCGAGCAGGCTTCGCAGGTCACCGAGGTCGGCAACCGCATCTGCGCGGTCTTGCCGGCATAGGCATCCTCCAGCGTGATCTCCATGTTGAAGCGCAGATCGGCGCCGCGCTCGCGGCCGGAGCTGCGCTGGCGCGCCCCGCCCATGCCGAAGATGCCTTCGAAAATATCCGGGAACGCCGAACCGAAATCCGCGCCGAAGCCGTGGCCGGCGCCGTTCGACCCATGCTCGAATGCGGCGTGGCCGAAACGATCGTAAGCCGCGCGCTTATCGCCATCCTTGAGGACGTCGTAAGCCTCGTTGATTTCCTTGAAGCGATGCTCGCAATCCTTGTCGCCGGGATTGCGGTCGGGATGGTGCTGCATCGCAAGCTTGCGGTACGCAGCCTTCATCTCGGCCTCGCTGGCGCCGCGGGCCACACCCAAAACCTCGTAATAGCAGCGCTTCGTTGTCACCGGCATGCCTCGCCCTCGTGCCCCGCCGCGAAACCGCCCGCCCCCATCGCGTTGCCCCGCGTCCGTCTCAAAATGCGCTCCAAAACAAATGGCCCGGCGCAGATGCCCCGGGCCATCGGTGTCACTTCATCGCAGCCATGATCCCGGCTCCCCGGCGACTCAGGCGGATTTCTTCTTGTCGTCGTCGACTTCGGTGAACTCCGCGTCGACGACATCCTCTTTCTTGCCCGGCTCGCCGGCGGTCGCAGCGTCCGGCCCGCCGTCGCCCGGCTGGCCCTCTTGCTGCTGCTTGTACATCGCCTCGCCGAGCTTCATCGAAGCCTGCGCCAGCGTGTTGGTCTTGGCCGCGATGGCGTCGGCATCGTCGCCCTTCAGGGCTTCCTTCAGATCGGCAATGCCGTCCTCGATCGCCTTGCGCTCGCCCTCGCCGACCTTGGAGCCGTGCTCGGACAGAGCCTTCTCCGTGGAGTGGATCAGAGCCTCGGCGTGGTTCTTCGCCTCGACCGCGGCCTTGCGCTTCTTGTCCTCCTCGGCGTGGGATTCGGCATCCTTCACCATCTTCTCGATGTCGGTTTCGGACAAGCCGCCCGAGGCCTGGATGCGGATCTGCTGCTCCTTGCCGGTGCCCTTGTCGCGCGCCGACACGTTGACGATGCCGTTGGCGTCGATGTCGAACGTCACCTCGATCTGCGGCACGCCGCGCGGCGCCGGCGGAATGCCGACGAGGTCGAACTGGCCGAGGATCTTGTTGTCGGCCGCCATCTCGCGCTCGCCTTGGAACACGCGGATGGTCACCGCCGTCTGGCCGTCCTCCGCGGTGGAGAACACCTGGCTCTTCTTGGTCGGGATTGTGGTGTTGCGGTCGATCAGCCGGGTGAACACGCCGCCCAGCGTCTCGATGCCGAGCGACAGCGGCGTCACGTCGAGCAGCAGCACGTCCTTGACATCGCCGGCCAGCACGCCGGCCTGGATCGCGGCGCCGACAGCAACCACCTCGTCAGGATTGACGCCCTTGTGCGGCTCCTTGCCGAACAATTGCTTCACGACCTCCTGGACCCTCGGCATGCGCGTCATGCCGCCGACCAGGACGACCTCGTTGATCTCGGCCGCCGAAAGGCCGGCGTCCTTCAACGCCTGCCGGCACGGCTCGACCGTGCGCTGCACCAGATCGTCGACCAGCGCCTCGAACTTGGCGCGGGTGAGCTTCATGGTGAGATGCTTCGGACCCGACGCATCGGCGGTGATGAACGGCAGATTGATTTCGGTCTGCGTGGTGGACGACAGCTCGATCTTGGCCTTCTCCGCAGCCTCCTTGAGACGCTGCAGCGCGAGCTTGTCGTTCCGCAGATCGATGCCCTGGCTCTTCTGGAACTCGTCGGCCAGATAGCTGACGAGGCGCATGTCGAAGTCCTCGCCACCGAGGAAGGTGTCGCCGTTGGTCGACTTCACCTCGAACACGCCGTCGCCGATCTCGAGGATGGAAATATCGAAGGTGCCGCCGCCCAGGTCGTAGACGGCGATCATGCCCTGCTTCTGCTTGTCGAGGCCGTAGGCCAGCGCCGCGGCGGTGGGCTCGTTGATGATGCGCAGCACTTCAAGGCCGGCGATCGTGCCGGCGTCCTTGGTGGCTTGACGTTGCGCGTCGTTGAAGTAGGCGGGAACGGTGATGACCGCCTGATCGACCTTCTGCCCGAGATTGGCTTCCGCCGTCTCCTTCATCTTCTGCAGGATGAAGGCGGAGATCTGCGAGGGTGAATAGGTCTTGCCGTCGGCCTCGACCCAGGCATCGCCGTTCGACGCCTTGGCGATCTTGTAGGGGACGAGCTTCTTGTCCTTCTCCACGGTCTGGTCGTCGTAGCGCCGGCCGATCAGGCGCTTGACC
>JAFKKQ010000040.1 GCA_017304505.1 Hyphomicrobiales bacterium
CAGATCATCAAGCGCGGCGGCGCGCTCGGCGTTCAGGAAATCGCCATCGGCATGGCGCATCGCGGCAGGCTCAACGTGCTGTCGCAGGTGATGAGCAAGCCGCACCGCGCGATCTTCCATGAGTTCAAGGGCGGTTCGTCGTCACCCGACAGCGTCGAAGGTTCCGGCGACGTGAAGTACCACCTCGGCGCTTCGTCGGACCGCGAGTTCGACGGCAACCGGGTTCACTTGTCACTCACCGCCAATCCGTCGCACCTCGAAATCGTCAATCCGGTGGTGCTCGGCAAGACGCGCGCCAAGCAGGATCAGCGCGGCGCCACGCCGGAAAACCGAACAATGGTGATGCCGCTCCTGATTTCGGGCGACGCTTCGTTCGCAGGCCAGGGCGTGATCGCGGAGTGCTTCGGCCTGTCCGGCCTGCGCGGCCATCGCACCGGCGGCTCGGTGCACTTCATCGTCAACAACCAGATCGGCTTCACCACCTATCCGCGGTTCGCGCGCTCGTCGCCGTATCCGTCCGACGTGGCGAAGATGATCGACGCGCCGATCTTCCACGCCAACGGCGACGATCCCGAGGCGGTGGTGTTCGCCGCCAAGGTCGCGACCGAATTCCGCCAGCAATTCCAGAAGCCGGTGGTGGTCGATATGTTCTGCTATCGCCGCTACGGCCACAACGAGGGTGATGAGCCGGCGTTCACCCAGCCTTTGATGTACAAGGCGATCCGCTCGCATCCGACCACGCTCGACATCTACGCCAAGCGTTTGGTCAGCGAGAACGTCGTCACCGAGGGTGAGGTCGAGAAGATGCGTGCCGACTGGCGCGCCCGGCTCGACGTCGAGTTGGAGGCGAGCCAGAGCTACAAGCCCAACAACGCCGATTGGCTTGACGGCCGCTGGTCCGGCATGAAGCCGGCCGGTGCCGGCGACGATCCGCGCCGCGGCAACACCGGCGTTGCCATCGGGACGCTCAAGGATATCGGCAGCAAGATCACGGCGGTCCCGGAGGGCTTCCACGTTTCCGGTGCGGCTGTCGGGTCAGGACTCCGAGCGCGGCACGTTCTCGCAGCGCCATTCGGTGCTGATCGACCAGGATAATGAAGACCGGCATACGCCGTTCAACCATCTGTCCGACAGGCAGGCGCGCTACGAGGTCATCAACTCGATGCTCTCGGAGGAAGCGGTGCTTGGCTTCGAGTATGGCTATTCGCTGTCCGAGCCGAACGCGCTGACGCTCTGGGAAGCGCAGTTCGGCGACTTCGCCAACGGCGCCCAGGTGCTGTTCGACCAATTCATCTCGTCGAGCGAGCGCAAGTGGCTGCGCATGTCCGGTCTCGTTTGCCTGCTGCCGCACGGCTACGAGGGGCAGGGGCCGGAACATTCCTCGGCACGGCTCGAACGCTTCCTGCAGATGTGCGCCGAAGACAACATGCAGGTGGCGAACTGCTCGACGCCGGCCAATTACTTCCACATCCTGCGCCGGCAGTTGAAACGCGAGATCCGCAAGCCGCTGATCCTGATGACGCCGAAGTCGCTGCTGCGCCACAAGCGGGCGGTGTCGCGGCTCGAGGAGATGGCGAACGGCACGTCGTTCCATCGCGTGCTGTGGGATGATGCGCAGCTTCTGCCCGACGAGAAGATCAAGCTCGTCGCCGACGACAAGATGCGCCGCGTCGTGCTCTGCACCGGCAAGGTCTACTACGACCTTTACGAGGAGCGCGAGAAGCGCGGCATCGACGACATCTATCTGCTGCGCGTCGAACAGCTCTATCCGTTCCCGACCAAGGCGCTGGTCACCGAGCTGTCGCGTTTCAAGCAGGCCGATGTTGTCTGGTGCCAGGAGGAGCCGCGCAATATGGGCGCGTGGCACTTCGCCGAGCACTATCTCGAATGGGTGTTGAACCAGGTCGAGGCCAAGACACGCCGCCCGCGCTACGCCACCCGTCCTGCCGCGGCGGCGACCGCAGTCGGCCAGATGTCGAAGCACCAGGCTCAATTGAAGCAATTGCTTGAGGATGCGCTGGGGTAATTTTTGCAGCCGTCATGCCCGCTCGCCGCGGGCATCCACGTCTTACTTCGTCAGCAAAGCGTGGATGGCCGGGACAAGCCCGGCCATGACGCGGAGAGATCAAGGAATTTGTCATGGCTGAAATCCGCGTACCCACCCTCGGCGAATCGGTCACCGAGGCGACCATCGGCAAGTGGTTCAAGAAAGCCGGCGATGCCGTCGCCGTGGACGAGCCGCTGGTCGAGCTTGAGACCGACAAGGTGACGATCGAGGTGCCGGCGCCTGCTGCCGGCGTCCTGAGCGACATTGTGGTCAAGGACGGCGAGACGGTCGCCGTCGGTGCGCTGCTGGGCGAAATCAAGGAGGGCGCCGGCGCACCCGCGGCGAAGCCCGCTGCTGCTCCGGCCGCCAAGGCGGCCGAACCGGCAAAAGCTGCGCCTTCGCCTGCCGCCGCGCCGTCCGGCGACGCGCCGGTCGCGCCGTCGGTGCGCCGGCTCGCCGCCGAAAGCGGCACCGATCCGTCGACCGTGCCCGGCAGCGGCAAGGACGGCCGCGTCACCAAGGGCGACATGCTGGCGGCCATCGAGCGCGCCGCCGCTGCGCCGACGCCGGTGGCGCAGCCCGCTGCCGCGATTCAGATGCGCGCGCCGTCGCCGGCCGACGATGCGGCCCGCGAGGAGCGCGTGAAGATGACGCGGCTGCGCCAGACCATCGCGCGGCGTCTGAAGGAGGCGCAGAACACCGCCGCGATGCTCACGACCTTCAACGAGGTCGACATGAGCGCGGTGATGACGCTGCGCAATCAGTACAAGGACCAGTTCGAGAAGCGCCACGGTGTGAAGCTGGGCTTCATGGGTTTCTTCGTGCGCGCCTGCGTGCAGGCGCTGAAGGACGTCCCCGCCGTCAACGCCGAGATCGACGGCACCGACCTGATCTACAAGAATTATTATCACGTCGGCGTCGCCGTCGGCACCGAGAAGGGCCTTGTCGTTCCGGTGGTGCGCGACTGCGATCGGAAGTCGCTCGCCGAGATCGAGAAGAACATCTCCGAGTTCGGCAAGCGTGCGCGCGACGGCGCGCTGAAGATCGAGGAGATGCAGGGCGGCACGTTCACCATCTCCAACGGCGGCGTCTACGGTTCGCTGATGTCGACGCCGATCCTGAACGCGCCGCAGTCGGGCATTCTCGGCATGCACAAGATCCAGGAGCGGCCGATGGTCGTCGCCGGCAAGATCGAAGTGCGGCCGATGATGTACCTGGCGCTGTCCTACGATCACCGTATCGTCGATGGTCGCGAGGCCGTGACCTTCCTCGTGCGCGTCAAGGATCTGTTGGAAGATCCGGCGCGGCTCGTTCTGGACCTTTAGTCAATATCGTCATGGCCGGGCTCGCCCCGGCCATCCACGTCTTGTTCTCTTCAAAGAAGGCGTGGATGCCCGGCACCAGGCCGGCATGACCGCAGAGAGGCGGTTAACCCATGTCCTACGATCTCATTGTTATCGGCACCGGGCCCGGCGGCTATGTCTGCGCCATTCGCGCGGCGCAGCTCGGCATGAAGGTCGCGGTGGTCGAGAAGCGCGCCACCCACGGCGGCACCTGCCTCAATGTCGGCTGTATCCCGTCCAAGGCGCTGC
>JAFKKQ010000041.1 GCA_017304505.1 Hyphomicrobiales bacterium
GCCTTCCACGCGGCCAGTTCGACATCGCGCCGGAGCAGCTTGGTCTGCGGCGACGCCGCCGCCAGCGCCGACGAAGCAGCCTCCGCGAACGGCTCGTCGACCACCAGCACCGCCGGCCGCACGATGGAAAGGATCTGCTGCAACTCCTCGGCCGCGGCGCGGCTCGACAGGGCGACGGCAATGCCGCCGGCCGCCATCGCCGCCTGGTGCATGGCAACGATGTCCGGCGTGTCGAGCATCAGCATGCCGACGCGATCACCCGGCCGCACGCCGGCATCGCGCAACCCCGCGGCGAACTGGCTGACGCGCGCGGCGAGCGCCCCGTAGGTCAGCGTTTCGCCCGCGCTCAACAGCGCGGGATGCCCGGCCCCCGCGACCTTCAGCCCGTGCAGCAGGCAATACTCGACTGCGTTCATGGACGTCCGCTTACGATTGCCGCGCGTCGGCGGCAACGGCCTCGATGATCTCGACCGCCGGATGCGCGGTCGGCAGCACGCGATTGAGCCGCAAGCCGGCCTTGGCAAACAGCGTCTCGTATTCGGGCGCCGTGCGTTCGCGGCCGCCCGTCAGCAGCATGACATGCAGGTCGAGCCAGCGGCCGGGGCCCGGCGTGTCGTCGGTCGGCACCGTTTTCTCCAGCACCAGCACATGAGAGTCCGGCTTCATGGCGCGGCGAACGTTGGCGAGCATCCGCAGGCAATCGTCGTCGTCGTAGTCGTGCAGCAGATGCCGGAACAGATAGGCGTCGGCACCCGCCGGCACCGACTCGAACACGTCACCGGCAGCGAACGTTACGCCCGGCAGCGGGCCGCCAGCGCCGCGCCGTGCTGCGTCCACGCCCTCCTGCAGATCGAACAGCGTTCCGCGCACGTTCGGATAGGCAGCAAGGATCGCCGACAGCAGCATGCCGTGACCGCCGCCGACATCGACGATGGTCTTGAATCGCGAGAAATCGTAAGCGGCGACAATGGCCGGCGTTTCCGGCGAATGCACCTCAACCATCATGCGCTGGAATCGCGCGCCTTCCTGCGGATGGGCGGCAAGCCACGCGAACAACGGCTGTCCGTTGAGCGTCTCGAACGCGACCCCGCCCTTCAACGCGCCGTCAAGGTTGCCCCAGATGTCGGCGTGGTAGTCGGTCAGCAACGATGCCGAGGTGCGCATCGAATGCGGCGAGTCCGATGTCAGCAGACGGCCAAGCGGCGTCAGCGCAAAACGCCCGCCGGCGCTCTCGGTCACGATGCCGCAGGTCGAAAGCGCGCGCAGCAGGCGATACACCCGGTCGACGACGAGACCGCGCGGCGCGGCAATCGCTGCCGCGGTATCGGCGCCGCCGTCCACCGCATCGGCCAAGCCGAGCCGGGCGAAGGTTCCGATGGCATGCGTAACCCAGAGGCTCGACAGGAGCTGCATCATCTTCTTGTGCAGCGTGCCGGAATCCGTCGGCGCCTTGTCTGCCGATGCCTTGTCCGTCGATGTCTTGGGTGCCTTGATGCTTTCGACCTTCACCGTCCACTCCGACGAGGATTCCGCAACAACAACCGAACCAGGATAATCGGCCCGAAATCGCCCTTCGGTTCGAGAACCAAATCTTCAAGGGCCAGGGCCATGAACCACGTGTCGAGTCGGCGGCGAAGCCATAAACCAACTCATGCAGTGAATCCAGGGACGTTTTTTGGTGCGTTGGAGCGGGTGGCGCGGCAGGCCGATGGCCCGCTATGATCGCGCAGCGCTGATCGCAGCACGAGGAACCCTGAACGTCATGACACAATCGACCGCACGCCAAGCCGGCACACAAGCCGGCTCAAACGAACGCGCCCCCATCGCAGGAGAAGCCTTCCTGCGGGCGCTCGCCGACCACGGCATCGATTACTTCTTCGCCAACCCCGGCACCGATTTTCCGCCGGTCGTCGAAGCCTTCAGCCGCGCCAAGCAGTCCAATGCCAAGGTGCCAACGCCGCTGGTGATCCCGCACGAAAGCCTGGCAGTGGCGATGGCGCATGGCGCCTACACCATGACCGGCCGGCCGCAGGCGGTGATGCTGCACGTCAACGTCGGCACCGCCAACGCCATCGCCAACGTCATCAACCTCAACCGCGATAACGTTCCACTTATCCTCGCTGCCGGCCGCACGCCGGTCACCGAAAAGGGCACGTTCGGCGGCCGCAACCGCTACATCCACTGGGGCCAGGAGATGTTCGACCAGGCCGCGATGCTGCGCGAAATGGTGAAATGGGATTACGAACTGCGCGTCCCGGACCAGATCGCCGACGTGGTGTCGCGCGCCTACGAGATCGCCATGACGAGTCCGCGCGCGCCGGTCTACCTGTCGCTGCCGCGCGAGCCGCTGTCCGCACCCCTGTCGGAGCCGATCGGGCCGGTGAAGCCGCGCAGCGTTCCCGCCGCGCCGCACGCCGACCCGAAGCTCATCGACACGCTGGCCGCGTGGATCGCGGCGGCCGAAAAGCCGCTCATCATCACCACCGCCAGCGGCGCCGAAGCGATGGCCCCGCTCGGGCGCATCGCTGAGCGGTACGCCATTCCGGTGGTGACGCAGCGGCAACGCCAGGTGTGCCTGCCGACCAGCCATCCGATGCACATGGGCTACGATCCGGAGGGCCTGATCCAGGAGGCGGACCTTGCCATCGTGCTCGACGCCGACGTGACGTGGATTCCGAGCGAGCAGCCGCCCCGCGCGGACTGCCGTTTCGCCACCATCGG
>JAFKKQ010000042.1 GCA_017304505.1 Hyphomicrobiales bacterium
CCGAGATGCTGGTCGCTGTCTCGGAGATGCTAAGGGATGTCGGGCTCGGCCCGATGGAGCTCGGCCTCTGGTTTCGGCGGCGGCCCGGTGAGAACCTGCCGGACGGAAGCGAAGGCCACGACACAAAGACGATCACGAGGAGCAAGCCATGAATCAGCCCGTTCTCGGCGTTCCGCAGATGCTGCCGGCTCAGGTCATCGACACCTCGACCGACAGCCGGGACATTCTCAAGCACGCCCAGCTTGCCGCCCGGCGGCGCAACCTGCAGGACTGGTTCGTCGTCGACGTCGACGCCCACCATGTCGAGACCGTCTCATGGAACGAAGTGGTCCAATACATCGACGATCCCGTGATCCGCGACCAGGCGCTCCATTTTCATAAGGATCGCATCGGCGCTCCGCCCTACGGCCTCAACGGCGATCTCGGCCTGCGCTATCAGAGCGTCGGCGGGCGCATCCCGCACCAGGACGGCTTGCGCGAAAAGGTAGACGACACCAGCGTCCACCGTGACGTCACCCTGACACGGCGCGCGATGGATTCGCTCGGCGTCGACAATATGGTGGTGTTCCCGACGCCCATGCTGTTTCTCGGCTTGCACCCGCAGCCGGAAATGGAGATCTGGCTGTCACGCGCCTACAACAAGTGGATGCAGGAAAAGATGCTGTCGGCGGACGACCGCATCAAATTCCTGGCGGTTCTTCCATTCAACACGCCGGAGGAATGCGAACGCATCGTTCAGGAAACCGCCGGCAAGCGGGGCATCGTCGGCTTCGCCATTCCGTCCACGCGGCATGCACCGGTGCATCACAACAAGTACATGCGGCTCTATCGCCTCATCGAGGAGACCGGCATGCCGGTCTCCTTCCATGCCGGCTATCATTGGGACGACCCATCGCTCAAGACCGTCAATCGCTTCCTCGGCATGCATGCCCTGGGCTTTGCCTGGCCGAATATCGTGCATTGCACCAACTGGGTGCTGAACGGCATTCCTGCGCGCTTTCCCAAGCTCAAGGTCATCTGGATCGAGTCGGGCCTCGCCTGGGTCCCATTCGTGATGCAGCGGCTTGATGACCAGTTCCTGATGCGCCCGTCGGAGGCACCGCAGTTGAAGCGGCTTCCTTCCGAATATATGCGCGATCACTGCTGGTACACGACACAGCCGATGGAGACGACGAACGTCAAAGCGCTCGAATGCACGCTGGACATGATCAAGGCGGAGACCCAGCTTCTCTACGCTTCGGACTGGCCGCACTTCGACTTCGACTTGCCGAGCGAGATTGTCGACCTTCCATTCCTGTCCGAGCAGGCCAAGAGGAATATCCTCGGCCTCAACGCCGCCAGAATCTTCAACCTCGATCCGGTGCCGGTGAAGCAGCTCTGACCGCTGTTGCACGGAGTCGTCTCGGCGGCCAAAGGCTGGGTGTGGCGGACCCCGATGGGTCGTACCGGCGCGGCCGCTCCGCGGGCAATTCGCGGAGGCGGGCGCCGCGCCCGACGGCGGGCAAGAAGATAGACATCATATTGACGCACGCGGTTGAGCATGCCTAAGCGGGATGGTCGGGACGGGCCCGGCCATGACGGGTGGATGCCGATGCAAAAGCTGTCTGCGTTTTCGGCTGCGCTTGGGTTCTTTGCGATTGTGTCTTCGGTCGGTGCGGTTCATGGCCAGCCGCTCGACAAGGTCACGTTCGCCACCAACTGGGTGGCGCAGGCCGAGCACGGCGGCTTCTATCAGGCCGTGGTCGATGGCACGTACAAGAAATACGGCCTCGACGTCACGCTCCTGCCGGGTGGGCCGAACGTCAATCATCGCCTGCAACTGATTGCCGGCCGGATCGAGTTCTATATGGCCGCGAATACGCTGCAGGCGTTCGATGCGGCGGCGCAGAACATCCCAACGCTGGTCGTTGCCGCGATGTTCCAGAAAGACCCGCAGGTGCTGCTGGCGCATCCCGACCAGGGCATCGAGAAATTCACCGACCTGAAGAATCTGACGCTGCTGATCTCGAAGGAGGGTATCGCCTCCTATTTCCAATGGATGAAACACGACTTCGGCTTCAGCGAGAGCAAGGTGAAGCCGTACACGTTCAACCCGCAACCGTTCCTGGTCGACAAGCGCACTGCGATGCAGGGCTACGTGACGTCCGAGCCCTACACCATCGAAACGCAAGGCGGCTTCAAGCCCAAGATCTTTCTGATCGCCGATCAGGGCTGGGACAGCTATTCGACGCTGATCGAGACGCGCCGCGACTTGGTGGCGAAGAAACCCGATCTCGTGCAGCGGTTCGTCGATGCCTCGGCGATCGGCTGGTATCATTATCTCTATGGGGACAACGCTGCGGCCAATGCCCGCATCAGGCGCGACAATCCCGAAATGACCGAGGCGCGGCTCGCCTATTCGATCGCCAAGATGAAAGAATACGGCATCGTCGATTCAGGCGATGCGGTGAAGGGCGGCATCGGCGCCATGAGCGACGCGCGGATGAAAAGCTTTTTCGACAAAATGGTGGCGTCCGGCGTAGTCAAAGCCGGGATCGACTACAAGAAGTCCTATACGCTACAGTTCGTGAACAAGGGGGTGGGGGCGCAGTTGCACCCGAACAATTAGACCTGTCAGCCGCGCGTTGCGGCGAGCGGTGCCCCCGCCTGGCGACGGAGGATAGCGATGCGCGTGTTCCTGGCTCTTCTTTTCTGTGTTGTTGTTGCCAATGCGGCGCCGGC
>JAFKKQ010000043.1 GCA_017304505.1 Hyphomicrobiales bacterium
ACCATCCACGCCATCTGCGAGGACTATCGCGCTACATGGGGCGTCGACCTCGACATGGACACCAAGGATTTCGGCGCCGGCAGGAAGATTACCGTGCCGCTTTTACTGTTGTGGGGTGCGACCGGCGGCGTCGGCCGCAACCACAGGCCAGCCGAGGTGTGGAAGGCTTATGCCAACGACATCCGCGGCGCTAAGGCGCTCCCGTGCGGACACTACCTGTCCGAGGAGGCGCCTGAGGAAACCTATAGCGAGCTTCGCGCGTTCTTTGCCGCGAAGTAGGGTGGCTTTGTGTACGGGCGGGCCGGAAACGGCCCGCCGCCGATGTTGGCGAACTACGACGCCTGGACCGGCGCGGGTGCGCCGAGGAAATTGGCGATCGCGTACCACAACAGATGCCGGTTCGCGCCATAACCGGGGCTGTGAGCGGTGCCGGGCAGGATCATGAACTGGCGGGCCGGGCAGGATGACGAACTGGCGGTCGCCGTTCGGCAGTTGCCGGTAGAAGTCGAGCAGATCGTCGTCGGTCGAATTGCCGTCCCAGATGCCGCGGATCATCAGCACCGGCGACATGACCTTGGCTGGGTCGACGGCCGGCAGGTTCGCCGCCATATCGAGATAGGTGCCGGTCGGGATGGTGTCGCCGAACTTCATCTCCATTGCGATGATCGCCTCCGGCACCGCCGGATCGTAGACGCCGGGATGGCCGTCGCGCGTAAAGATTGAGCGGATCATGTCGGCATCGCGCTTGCGGCGCGTGCTGGCGCGCAACTCGTCGCTCCGTTTCCGGCGCCGCGCGATTTCGGCCGCTCCGGTGCCCTTGTAGGTGAAGGCGCAGAGCACGAGCCGATCCACGCTCTGCGGCTGCGCCTGGGCGAAGGCCGCGGCGCGGATGCCGCCCGACGAGGTGCCGTAGAAATGCATCCGGGTGAGGCCGGTCTCGCTGGCGATGACCGGCATGGCGGCCTTCAGATCTTCGACGCCGCTGGCGATATCGGAGTTGTTGCCGGAGCTGCCGGAATAGCCATAGCCGTCGTGGTCCATCGTCCAGACGTCGTAGCCGTGGCGGGCCATGACATTCATCAGCGAGTACTCATCCTTGCCCGGCACGGTGAGGTCATAGGATGAGCGCGCCGAATTCGACGAGCCGTGTACCAGAAAGAGGACCGGCAGAGGCTTTTCGCTGGGTTGTGGCGCGCCGACACGTTTACGCCAAAGATTAAGCTTCACGCCGCCCTTGTTCGCCCAGTATTCCGCGCTCCAGATTTCGCCGCCGGGCGCGTTCCCGGTTTGGGTCGCAGGCAAGCCGCCGGAAACCCGCCCCGCGTCCATTCCAACTCCCGTGTTCATGAGAACCGTCCGTCCTGCAATGCCATGTTTGCCATCGTGCTATCCTCGGTTGTTGGGCCTGCTGCTGGGGACGCAGGTTCGCCACGATAGCAGACCGCCGGTGGCGGCGGCAGGTGTGGGAGCCCGCCGCCCACACACGGCCGACAAGTCGCCGACAAGCTCATGTGCTCGGGCTTCGGCGAATGCTCGCATCGGCTGGGAAGTTCTGATAGTAGCCAGCAGATGCTGGATGCAGGGGCCGACCTGGGGCACAAAATGACGTGGCTGCGTGCTGTGGGGAGGCTTTGCGAGCGAAAAATCGGCCTGCATACGCTCGGTATCCTGATCAGCCTCTCCATTATCTCGATCGCAGCCGTGGTGCTGTATCACAAGCTGCACAACATCAACGTCGGCAAGGTGCTGACCGCGATGGCGACGGTCGAGTACAGCGATGTCCTGATCGCTGCCCTGTTCGTGGCGGGCGCCTATTTCACCCTGACGTTTTACGACCTGTTCGCCGTGCGCACGATCGGCCGCAAGGACGTGCCCTATCGGGTGGCGGCGCTGGCCGGCTTCACCTCCTATGCCGTTGGGCACAATGTCGGCGCCAGCGTGTTCACCGGTGGCGCCGTGCGCTATCGCATCTATTCGGCCTGGGGTCTCGACGCCATCGAGGTCGCCAAGCTCTGCTTCATCGCCGGGCTCACCTTCTGGCTCGGCAACGTCACCGTGTTGGGATTCGGCTTCGCCTATCACCCGCAGGCCGCCTCCGACATCGACCAGCTCCCGCTCTGGCTTAACCGGGCTGCCGGCATCGTGGCCCTGTGCGCGCTTGTCGGCTATGTCACCTGGGTTTGGCGGACACCGCGTGTCATCGGGCGGCAGAACTGGAAGGTGCAACTGCCTAGCGGACCGCTGACGCTGCTGCAGATCGTGATCGGGATGGTCGATCTCGGTTGCTGCGCGCTGGCCATGTACATGCTGGTACCGAACGAACCGCATCTCCAGTTTATCGACGTGGCCGTGATCTTTATCACCGCGACCATGCTCGGCTTTGCCAGCCATTCGCCCGGCGGGCTTGGCGTTTTCGACGCCGCCATGCTGATTGCGCTCTGGGAATACGATGCCGAGCAGTTGTTGGCCGGTCTGCTGATCTTTCGGCTGCTTTACTACATCGTGCCGTTCACGCTGGCGCTGATGGTGCTGGGCGTCCGCGAGTTCAGGCTGCACTTCGCGGGGCGGCGCCGTGCCGGTGGTGGGTGACGACGACGCAGGCGGTGGCTGGATCGGCCGGTTGCGCCGCTTCCTCGGTGCGCGCGAAGACGACGATATAACGCCGCGACCGCCGGCGCCCGCGGCCCGCGAAGCCTCCTCCGATACGGCGCTGCTGGACGCCGCCGTCGCCGGGATGCCCGATCCGGTGGTCGTGCTTGACCGGGCCGGTCACGTTCTTGCCTTCAACGCGGGGGCGGCTGCGCTCGCGCCGGCTTTGCGCCGCGGTGAGCCGGCCTCGATCGGGCTTCGGATGCCGGAACTGGTCGAAGCAATCCGCGACGCGATCCAGATCGGCACGCCGCAGCGCGTCGAGCTTTCGACGCGGCTGCCGGCGAAGCGTTTTTCGGAAGCCTTCGTCACGCCGGTGACGCGCGCCTCAGCGCCGGGCGGTGGCGTTGTCGTTGTCACCATTCACGACCTGACCCCGATCCATCGGGTCGAGGAGATGCGCGCCGATTTTGTCGCCAACGT
>JAFKKQ010000001.1:0-1001 GCA_017304505.1 Hyphomicrobiales bacterium
CCGTTGTCGCAGCGTTTGGCATGCCGCACTCCCCGCATCTTCCGGAACAGACGCGCCAGGAGCCGTCGCACCCCGCGGCTGCTCTCTATCGCCAGGTCGCGGACGCCATCACCGCGGCGCGCCCGGACGTGTTGGTGATTTTCGACTGCGATCACTTCAGCACCATGTTTCTCGACAACCTGCCGCTGTTCACGGTCGGCGTGGGCGAGCGCACGGCTGGCCCCAACGACATGACGGTGATGCCGCGCTACGAGGTGCCGATGCACGCGGCGCTGGCGCAACACCTGCGCGCGCACGGCATCGGCGCGGATTTCGACCTCGGCCTGTTGCAGGATTTCGAGGTCGATCATTCGATCGCCGTGCCGCTGCACTTCACCACGCCGCGGATGCACATTCCCATCGTGCCGGTGTTCATCAATTGCTTCGTGCCGCCGCTGCCGTCCTCGCGGCGCTGCTACGCGCTCGGCCAGACGTTCCGCGCCGCGGTCGAATCGTTTCCGCAACCGTTGCGGGTCGCGGCGGTGGCAAGCGGCAGCTTCACGCTGGAGATCGGCGGCCCGAAGGTTGCTGTCGGCCGCCGCCAGGGCGTTCCCGATCCGGCATGGCTGCACGAAGCCTCCGGCTACATCCGCGACGGCGAGGTCGGGCGGCTGCTCGCGGCGGCCACCACAGCGCGGATGCTGAAAGCCGGGAACGTCGCCGGTGAGCTTCTCACCTGGATCGCCACCTGGGGCATGATCGGTGGCGGCAAGCCGGATTGGATTCACACCGATCCGCCCGCGGGCGAAGTCTACAGCATCTGGAGCGGCGCGCGGTCATGAGCGTCTATCAGGTCAACAAGCTTTGCCACCGCATGCTGCGCGATCTCGAATTCCGCGCCGCCATGAAGAACGACACCGCGGCGGCCATCGCTCCTTACGATCTGACTGAAAACGAGAAGCACGCCTTGATCGCCGGCGACGTGGCCCGTCTGTTCGAAATGGGCGTGCATCCGTTTCTCC
>JAFKKQ010000001.1:1012-6118 GCA_017304505.1 Hyphomicrobiales bacterium
TGACCACCGAGGTCTACAGCGAGCGCATCCGCGCCGCGCGCGACCCGCGCGACGGGGTCTGAGGGCTCCCGCCTTTGCCCCGCAGCAGCCGCGACAAATCGCGGCGGTCTCCGGTGTCACGTTACCTTTTCTGAAGCAGTCCACACGCGCTCGCTATCGCGGCGGGCTCCCGCCTCACACGGCTGTGATCCCGCGCGACAATCCGCCTAATGAAGAATCATGCTGCGTCGCACTATTTGAACCGACATTCATCCTGTCGGGTTCAAATGTCACAACTTTTCCGAGTCTAACGTTCTCGCAGGTGCGAACCACAAACCGCGTGGGGCCGCCCAGCCCTGTTCCTCTCGCCCGCCTCAAGACGAAGGACGATTCATGCCTCTGGCTCCTCTGACATTGCGAACCGTGGCCGGCGTTGTTTTGTGCGGCTGGGCCTTATCCGGCTGCTCCGACGCCACAACGGCGCCCCAGGCGGAGGAGCCTGCCCCTCAAAAGGTCAGCGTGGTCACCGTGCAGCCCGCCGCTCATCCGGGAACTTCCGGGCCGAATCGCGCCGACGCGGATCGCCGAAGTCCGCGCCCGCGTGACCGGCATCGTCGTCAGCCGCAACTTCGAGCAAGGCTCTGACGTCGAGTTGGGTGACGTGCTGTACCGGCTGGATTCCGAGCCGTTCGAGATCGAACTGAAGGCCGCCGAGGCCGCCCTTGCCAAGGCCGAGGCGGTGTTCAAGCAGGCCAAGCAGCATGCTTGGCGGATGCAGGCTCTGGCGCCGAACCATGCTGTCTCGCAAGCCCAAGTCGACATGGCGACCGCCGAGTTGCATCAGGCCGAAGCGGATGTCGCTGCCCGCAAGGCGGATGTCGCCCGCGCGCGGGTCAACCTCGAACACACCGTGATTCGCGCGCCGATCGGCGGCCGCATCGGCCGGGCGCTTGTCACCGAGGGAGCGCTGGTCGGCCAAGGCGACTTCACCCACGTCGCCACCATCCAGCAACTCGATCCGATCTACGCCGATTTCACCCAGTCGGTTGCGGAGTTGAACCAACTCCGCCGCGACTTCGAAAACGGCGAACTCGACCACGTTTCTCCGGGCGCCGCCAAGGTCCGGCTGATCCTCGACAACGGCGAAGTCTATCCGTACCACGGCAAGCTTCTGTTCTCCGACACCACGGTCGATCCCAGCACCGGCCAGGTGACGCTGCGCGGCGAGTTTCCCAATCCGAAACACGAACTACTGCCGGGCATGTACGTCCGCGTCCAGATCGAGCAAGGCATCGACCCTGACGCGCTCGCGGTGCCGCAACAGGCCGTTCGGCGCGACGACGCCGGCGCCAGCGAATTGTTCGTGGTCCGCGACGACAATCGCGCCGTCCTGCGGCCGGTCCGACTCGGGCGCGTGGTGCACGACCGCTGGCTGGTGCTCGAAGGCCTCAAGCCGGGCGACCGCGTGATCGTCGACGGCTTTCAGAAGTTTGTCGCCGGCGACCGTGTCGAACCGCGGCCGTGGACGGCATCCCAGCGTACCGCGAGCAGCGAAGAAAGCGTCACCACCCGCTGACGGGATCATCCATGCCGGCATTCTTCATTGACCGGCCCATCTTTGCCTGGGTCGTGGCGCTGCTGATCTGTCTTGGTGGAATGCTCTCGATTCCGTTCCTGGCGGTCGAGCAGTACCCAATCGTCGCTCCGCCTTCGATCTCGATCAGCACCAGCTATCCCGGCGCATCGCCGGAAAACCTCTACAACAGCGTCACCCGGCTGATCGAGGAAGAGCTGAACGGCGCCAACGGCATCCTCAATTTCGAATCCACCAGCGATTCGCTCGGCCAGGTCGAGATCACCGCCAACTTCGTGCCGGGCACCAGCACGGAATCCGCCTCCGTCGATGTGCAGAACCGCATCAAGCGGGTTGAAGCCCGCCTACCGCCGACTGTGCTGCGGCAAGGAATCCTGATCGAGGAGGCGTCGAGCGACGTGCTCCAGATCATCACGGCGGAATCGACCGACGGCAGCCTCGACGAGGTCGGGCTCGGCGATTTCCTGGTGCGCAACGTCATAGGCGAAATCCGCCGTATCCCCGGCGTCGGTCGCGCCAACCTTTATTCCAGCGAACGAGCGCTCCGCATCTGGATCGACCCCTCCAAACTGGTCGGCTTCAACCTCACCGCCGACGACGTCACCAAGGCGATCGAAGCCCAGAACGCCCAAGTCGCATCGGGCAGCATCGGCGTCGAGCCGGGCAGCCCAAGTCAGCAAATTTCGGCGATGGTGCTGGTGAAGGGCCAGTTCGACAATCCCCAGGATTTCGGCTCGATCGTGCTGCGTGCCAACGCCGACGGCTCGACGGTACGACTGCGCGACGTGGCGCGCATCGAGGTCGGCGGCATGAGCTATCAGTTCACCACCCGCCTCGACGGCCGGGCAAGCGCCGGCATGACGGTGCTCCTGCAGCCCGGCGCCAATGCGCTCGCCACCGCCACAGCGGTGCGAACCAAAATGGACGAGTTGTCGAAATTTTTTCCGGCCAATATCAAGTACAGCATCCCCTACGACATCACGCCCGTGGTCAGGGCGTCGATCACCAAGGTGCTGACCACGCTCGGCGAAGCCGTGGTGCTGGTGTTCCTGGTAATGCTGCTGTTCCTGCAGAACGTCCGCTACACGCTCATTCCCACCATCGTCGTGCCGGTCGCATTGCTCGGCACCTGCGCCGCGCTGGAGGTGGCCGGCCTCAGCATCAACATGCTGACGCTGTTCGGCATGGTTCTCGCCATCGGCATCCTGGTGGACGACGCCATTGTCGTGGTCGAGAACGTCGAACGCATCATGTCCGAGGAGGGGTTGGAGCCAAAGGCCGCCACCCGCAAGGCCATGTCGCAGATCACCGGCGCGATCGTCGGCATCACGCTGGTGCTGATGTCGGTGTTCGTCCCGATGGCGTTTTTTCCGGGCTCGGTCGGCATCATCTATCGCCAGTTCTCCGTGACCATGATCGCAGCCATCGGCTTCTCGGCACTGATGGCGCTGTCGCTCACGCCGGCCCTGTGCGCGACCATCCTGAAGCCGGTCGCTGCAGGCCATCATCACACCGCGCGCGGCGTGTTCGGCTGGTTCAACCGCAAGATGGAGCAAGCCAAGAACGGCTATGGCGGCTTCGTGCGCTGGTCCATCCTGCGAACGGGCCTGCTCATGCTGGTCTACGCCATTCTGGTCGCAGGTGTGGGCTTGCCCGGCGGATTTTTGCCGGTCGATGACCAGGGTTTCTTCACCGCCGACGTGCAGGCGCCGCCGGAAGCGTCGTTCCCGCGTACGATGGAGGCGGTCAAAAAGGTAGAGGATTACCTGATCCAGCGCCGCGGCGTGGACACGGTGACGTTCCTCACCGGCTACAGTTTCCCTGGCCAAGGCCAGAACACCGCTCAAGCCTTCGTCACTCTCAAAGACTGGTCGGAGCGCGGCAAAGCCGATTCCGCGTCGCGGATCGTGGACGGCGTGAACACTCATTTCTCGCAGATGCGCGACGCCAAGGTCACCGCGCTCGAGCCGCCGCCGATCGACAACCTCGGCAATTCCAGCGGCTTCAGCTTCCGCCTGCAGGATCGCGGCCAGCGCGGCTATGCCGAACTGATGCGCGCCAAGGATCGGCTTCTCGCCGCGGCGGCCAAGAGTCCGATCCTCCAGGGCGTCTATGTGGAGGGCCTGCCGCCCGCGCCGCAGCTCGAGCTTGTCATCGACCGCGAGAAGGCGGCGGCGTTCGGCGTCACCTTCCAAGCGATCAACGACACCATCTCCACCAACCTCGGCTCGGCCTATGTGAACGACTTTCCGAACCGCGGGCGCATGCAGCGCGTCATCGTCCAGGCCGACCGCGCATCGCGAATGCAGCCCGATGAGATCCTGACCTATAATGTCCGCAACGCGCAGGGCCGGCTCGTGCCGCTGTCGTCCTTTGCGACGGTGCGCTGGAGCGTCGGCCCGTCCCAGATCGTCGGCTTCAATTACTATCCATCGGTGCGCATTTCCGGCGAAGCCAAGCCCGGCTACACCAGCGGCGACGCCATCCGCGAAATGGAGCGCCTCGCCGCGCAGCTTCCGCGCGGCTTCGGCTACGACTGGACCGGCCAGTCGCTGCAAGAGAAGCTCGCAGGATCGCAGGCGCCGCTGCTGCTGGCGCTGTCGATCCTGCTGGTGTTCCTGGTTCTCGCCGCGCTCTATGAAAGCTGGACGATTCCGCTCGCGGTGCTGCTGACGGTGCCGCTCGGTGCATTTGGTGCGGTTGCTGCCGCGATGCTGCGCGGCCTGCCGAACGATGTCTATTTCACCGTCGCGCTGATCACGATCATCGGCCTTGCCGCCAAGGACGGCATCCTCATCATCGAATTCGCCAAGGCGCTCTACGACCAGGGCAAGTCGCTGAAGGATGCCACCATCGAAGCATGCCGCATGCGATTCCGGCCGATCCTGATGACAGGGCTGGCCTTCATTTGCGGGGTCGCGCCGATGGTGATCACCCACGGCGCCAGCGCCAAGAGCCAGCAAGCGCTCGGTACCAGCGTGATGGGCGGCATGATCGCCGTGGTCGTGCTCGCGCTGCTGATGGTTCCGGTGTTCTTCGTCGCGGTGCGGCGGACGTTTTCGCGGCGGTCGCGAAACGACGAGACGATGGACGAAACAAGTGCGGCCGATGATGCCGCGCACGCACCCCCGCGCAACGCCACGCCGGCGGACTCCGGCGCGCGTTGAGCGTGCCTGTCTCTACTGATGCAAATGCTTGCGAAAGAAATCGACCGTGAGCGTCAGTGCGCGGTCAGCCTCGGGTTTTGAGTAGGTCTTGCCGCCGTGGCGGGCGAACGCATGGTCCGCATCCGGATATTTATGGATCGTCACCAGCGGATTGGGCGACAGGCGTCGCTCAAGCATGGCGTTGACCTCGGCTTGCACCCACCGGTCTTTCATCGCCATGTGCAGCATGAAGGGCCGGTGAAGGTTCTTCGCTTCCTTGATCCGGTGCTCGATATAGGTGCCATAATAGGCCGCCGCGCAGTCGATGTCGGTGCGACAGCACATCAAATAGCAGAGCTTGCCGCCGAGACAATAACCGACCGCGCC
>JAFKKQ010000002.1 GCA_017304505.1 Hyphomicrobiales bacterium
TGATGTTCCTGGGCGGCGGCCTGTCGTTGTCCGACCGGCGATTGCGGATCGGCGCGCCGAAGCCGGCGCGAAAGTCCGCGAAGCCTGTGCTGCAGCCGGCGGAGTGAACGATGGCGGGCATCGGTGCAGCTATGCGATGGGCCAGGCTGCTGCCGGTCGTATTGGTGCTTGTTGCGGCGATCCCGGCGCACGCGGTGCAGCCGGACGAGATGCTGAAGGATCCCGCGCTCGAGGCGCGTGCGCGAACGCTCTCGCGCGAATTGCGCTGCATGGTGTGCCAGAACCAGTCCATCGACGATTCGGAGGCGCCGCTGGCGCGTGACCTGCGCCTTCTCGTGCGCGAGCGGCTGAAGGCCGGCGACAGCGATCAGCAGGTGCTCGATTTCCTGACGGCGCGTTATGGCAACTTCGTGCTGCTGAAGCCGCGCTTTGGCTGGGACACGGCGCTGCTGTGGCTGGCGCCGGGCGGAGTTCTTTTGCTCGGGGCTTTGGGTCTGGCGAACCTGCTTCGGCGCCGCCGTCGCCAGGCGGACGACTCCGACGCTGCGCAGCACCTTACCGCGGCCGAGCGCGCGCGCCTTGCCGAGCTTCTGGGCGAGGGTGGGAAATCAACAGGCCAGTAGTCCTAACTGTCTGTATTCATTCGCGAATAAATCAATCTGAAAATTACTAAAGATTAATGTCACCGCCACGCCTTGGTAAGGCGGGCGGTCCCATCTTCCTGTCCGAACCCAGCGCCAATGCGTTGTGTCGCTTGGTTTCAATCCATCGTCTTCGGACAGACAGATCGATGAACCCGGCCACCCCATCGAACCCGCGTGTTCTGCCAGTGCGGCGCCTTGCGCTCCTGGCCACGACGATCGCGGGTCTTGCGGTCGGCGGGGCTCTGGTGGCGCCGAGTCTTTCGCCGTATACGCCGGCGCTGGCGCAGAACCTGTCGCAGGAGGCGCGGCACCTCGCGCAGCCGACCGGATTCGCCGACATTGTCGAGAAGGTGAAGCCTTCGGTGATTTCAGTCCGTGTGAAGATGCGGACTGATACGCACATATCGTCCGATGACGATTTGCCATTCCCTAAAGGCTCGCCGATGGAGCGGTTCTTCCGACGCTTCGGCCTGCCCGACGACGTTCCGCATGCGCAGCGTGGCCGACAGTTCGGCACCGCGCAGGGGTCCGGCTTCCTGATCTCGGCGGACGGCTATGCGGTCACCAACAATCACGTGGTCGAGAAGGCGACGACCGTCGAGGTTTCGACCGATGACGGCAAGACGCATTCCGCCAAGGTGATCGGCACCGATCCGCGCACCGATCTTGCCCTTATCAAGATCGACGGTGGCAATTTCCCCTACGTCAAGCTTGCGGATGCACCGCCGCGTGTCGGCGACTGGGTGCTCGCGGTCGGCAATCCGTTCGGCCTGGGCGGCACCGTGACGGCCGGCATCGTCTCGGCGCGCGGTCGCGACATCGGCGCCGGACCTTATGACGATTTCCTGCAGATCGACGCGCCGGTGAACAAAGGCAATTCCGGTGGCCCGACGTTCAACACCGAAGGCAGCGTGATCGGCGTCAATACCGCGATCTATTCGCCGTCGGGCGGTTCGGTCGGCATTGCTTTCGCCATTCCGGCGGAGACGGTGAAGAGCGTCGTCGCCCAGCTCAAGGACAAGGGCTCGGTGACGCGCGGTTGGATCGGCGTGCAGATTCAGCCGGTGACGCCGGAGATTGCCGATAGTCTCGGGCTGAAGAAGGCCAGCGGCGCATTGGTCGCCGAGCCGCAGAAGAACAGTCCCGCTCTTAAAGCGGGGATCGAGGCCGGCGATGTTATCGCCACCGTTGACGGCAAGCCGGTCAACGACGCCCGCGATCTCGCGCGTACAATCGGCGGCATGGCGCCGGGCACGACGATCAAGCTCGGCATCGTCCGCGATGGCGCCGAAAAAGCCATCAGCCTGACCCTCGGCGAGTTGCCGAACGTCCGCGAGGCGCGGGCCCTAGATACGCCCGGTCGCCGCAGCAACCGCAGCGACGATCCGCGCCTTGGTCTTTCGCTCGCGCCGGCCGGCGGCAGCGAGCCGGGCGTCGTCGTCGCCGATGTCGATCCGTCGGGGCCCGCGGCCGATTTCGGCTTCAAGGCCGGCGACGTGATCCTTGAGGTTGCCGGCAAGGCGGTCGCCACGCCGGACGAATTGCGCACCGAGTTGGGCAAGGCGCGTTCAGCGGGCAAGCACAGCGTGCTGATGCGCGTGAAGTCTGAGCAGGGAACACGATACGTGGCCATTCCGCTCGGCCGCGCTTGAGATTTGCAGGCCGCGTCCCGGTCGGACGCGGAACAGTTCGGGGCCGTTACGTCGGCATTCGTCGCCCCCGCCGGCGCAGCGAACCCGGGGGACGGGTCTAGGCCCGTCCCCACATATACCGCTTTCGTTGACCGGCATCCGTCGCCCCCGCCGGGAAGCGAAGGTGGACGGGGGGTGGTGGAGCGATCCACCACCCCCCGTACTGTCTTGGGGGACCGGATAGGCGCAGGCGGCGGGATTTGGCTAAAGTGAACCGCCGGGCTTGAGTCCGGGCGCGCCAGGACGAAGGGAACGCGCCGGCCGGCGCGGAGCGAGGTCCCGGTTCAAATGCGTGCCAGAGCGGAGCGACATGCGCCTTCTGATTGTTGAAGATGACCGCGATGCAGCCGACTACATCGC
>JAFKKQ010000003.1 GCA_017304505.1 Hyphomicrobiales bacterium
GGTGACGTTTCGCCGGCATTGCCGCAAGAACCAGGCTCGAAGGGGAGGACATCGACAATGATCAGAGACATCTGCGTTGCAGTGTCGCGTTTCAGTTGCCATCGGCATTGGTGCGCCGGCATTGCCTGCTTTCTGCTTGCGGTGTTTGCGATTGGCAACGCGCCGGTGTCCGCTGTGGCACAACCGAATTACCCGGAGCGCCCGATCCAACTCATCGTTCCGTATGGCGCAGGCGGCGTTGCCGACGTCGGTATGCGCCTCATGGCGGAAAAGCTTTCGATCCGCCTCAAGCAGCAAGTCGTGGTCGAAAACCGGCCGGGCGCCGGCGGCATTGTCGCCGCCAAGGCGGCGGCGACTGCGGCGCCCGATGGCTACACTGTGCTTATGACCGGCAACAACAACGCCATCAGCGTCGCCCTGTTCAAGTCGCTGCCTTACGACATTCTGAAGGACTTCCGTTCGACCTCGACGATCTCGTTCTTCGATCTCCTGATTCTGACCAAGACCGGCTCGCCGCTGAAGTCGATCAAGGATGTGATTGCCGCAGCGAAGCAGCGGCCGGGCAAGCTGAATGTCGGCACCATCAATCCCGGCAGCACGCAGAACCTTGCCGCGGAGTTGTTCCGCAACGTGACCGGCATTCAGGTTACGATCGTGCCTTTCCGCACGTCCGCCGACATGGCGACGGGCCTGCTTCGCGGTGATATCGACGTCGCCTTCGAGTTCTACGCCGCGGCTCACGGTCTGATCGACGACAAGAAGGTGGTCGCGATCGCATCGACCGGCCCCAAGCGCAGCGCCTATCTGCCCGATGTTCCGACGGTGCAGGAGGGCGGCATCAAGGATTTTGAGGTCTTGAGCTGGAACGGCCTCTCCGTTCCTGCGGCAACACCCCAGTATGTCATCGACACCCTGGTGAAGGGCCTTAACGATGTCCTGCCAGACCCCGAATTGCAGGCGAAGGCCAAGAAGCTCGGCATGGAGATGCGCGGCGGCACGCCCGCCGAGATGGATAAGCGGATGAAGGACGACATTGCAAAATGGTCGGCGGTGATTGAAAAGGCGGGCATACCGAAGCGCGAATGACGCTGCACTCTCCGGAGTACGGTTGTCTGCGGACCCTTTGCATGGGTGCCGCGTCGGACCTTGACGGTATCGATGCGACCCTACAACGTCAGGCGACGATGGCCGCCTGATTGGAGAATATTGAGATGGCTCGATACAGTCGCACCTTCATTGCGCGCCGCGACAACTGCGGGCGAGGCCGCGCAAGCATCGTATTCGCGCTGGCGAGCGCTTTTACCCTCTCGGCAGCGTACGTTGCGCCGGCCGCCGCGCAGTTGAATTATCCTAACCGTCCCATTCAGCTTGTCGTGCCTTATGGCGCCGGCGGCGTTGCCGACGTTGGCATGCGCATTATGGCGGAAAAGCTTTCGGTTCGGCTCAAGCAGCAGGTCGTGATCGAGAACAGGCCCGGCGCTGGAGGTATCGTCGCAGCCAAAGCCGTTTCGACAGCTTCACCCGACGGCTACACCGTACTGATGACCGGCAACAACAATCCCATCAGCGTTGCGCTATTCAAATCGCTTCCCTACGACATTCTTAAAGACTTCTCTTCGACTTCGACCGTATCGTTTTTCGATCTGCTGATTATCACGCGAACGGAATCGCCGCTGAAATCGGTGCGGGATGTCGTTGCTGCGGCCAAAGCCAGGCCCGGCACGCTCAACGTCGGAACCACAAATCCCGGAAGCACTCAGAATCTGGCTGCCGAATTGTTTCGCAATGTCGCTGGAATGCAGATCACAATTGTACCGTTTCGAACTTCGTCCGATATGGCCACTGCGCTGCTGCGCGGCGATATCGACATTGCGTTCGAATATTATGCGGCGGCGCACGGCTTGATCGGCGATAAGAAGATTGTTGCCTTGGCGTCCACCGGTCCGGCGCGAAGCACCTATTTGCCGGATGTTCCGACGGTGCAGGAGGCTGGCATCAAAGGCTATGAGGTGCTGAGTTGGAACGGAATTTCTGTTCCTGTTGGGACTCCGAAACCGGTCATTGATACCCTCGTGAAGGAGATCAATGACATCATGCCGGATCCTGCTTTGCAGGAAAAGGCGAAGGCTCTTGGCATGGAAATGCGCGGCAGCACGCCCGCCGAGATGGACAAGCGCATGAAGGATGATATCACCAAATGGTCGGCGGTGATAGAGAAAGCAGGCATTCCCAAACGCGAGTGATCGCGCGTCCAGGTTTTACGAGAGGCCCGACATGACCGCTGTTGCTCTGGCGTTGCATATCCTTGGCGCGGTTGTCTGGGTGGGGGGCATGTTCGCGGCCTATATGTGCCTGCGCCCCGCGGCGGGTCCGCTCGACCCGCCGCAGCGCTTGCGATTGTGGCGGGGCTTTTTCCAGACCTTCTTTCCGTGGGTATGGGTCGCGGTGTTGCTGTTGCTCGCGAGCGGTTACTGGATGGTGTTCAAGACCTTCGGCGGCTTTCGCGGGATTGGCCTGCATGTTCATATCATGCAGGGTATCGGCTGGATCATGATCCTGCTGTACCTGTGGCTGTTCCACGGCCCGTGGCTGAAGTTCAAGCGCGCCGTCGACGCCGCGGAATGGCCGGTGGCTGCGGCCAACCTCAACCGCATCCGTCAGATCATCATGGTCAACCTGCCGCTCGGCCTG
>JAFKKQ010000004.1 GCA_017304505.1 Hyphomicrobiales bacterium
GTTGAATTCGATAAAGGACATCACCGCGCCGGGACGCAGCCGGCTGCGCAACTGGCTCAGCGCTTCCGCCGGGTCGGCAAGGTGAATGAGGATAAAACGGCCGATGGCGGCGTCGAATCCGGCCGCGTCTTCAAGGCTTTCGAGTGTGCCTGGCGTGAAACGCACCCACGGCTTGCCGAGCGCATCGAGTCGCGCCCGCGCCACCGCCAGAGCCTCCTGTGAAGGATCGATCCCTGTCACACTGCCTTGAGCCGTCACCAAATCCGCCGCAATGACGGACACATCGCCAACGCCGCAACCGATATCGAGAACCCGCATGCCGCTCTTTAGGCCGGCGCGCACCAGAAGGTCGCGCGTCAGGTCGCCGAACAGCAATGCCTGCCGATGCAGCCGGTCGAGTTCCCGATCAGAATGGCCCAGCACATAGCCGGCGCGCGCCTCGCCCACACTGCTTTCGGTCATCGGAGTATTAGCTGCAAATGAGCCCTTCTGGTCGCTCGTAGTCTTCTCCAAAATTCTTAACGAGCCTTACACTTTGTTCTGCCTACAACATTCTTTGCGGCCGGAACAAACCGATGCTTTCGCGAAAAGTCGAGACAGCCCAAGGGCATGTGGCGGTTCTGGAAAGCTCCGGCGACGGCATGCCGGTTCTTTTGATTCATGGCAACTCAAGTTGCCGCGATGTGTTCGAACGGCAATTCGATTCAGATTTCGCCAAAGTTTATCGGCTTGTCGCCGTCGATCTTCTCGGGCACGGGCAATCGGACAATGCACGCGAAGCCCGGCAAGCCTACACCGTTCCGGGGCACGCTGCCGTTCTGATCGACGTGTTGCGCTCTCTTGGTATCGAGCGCGCCGCTATCCTCGGATGGTCGCTTGGTGGCCATATCGGACTTGAGATGATCGGTCAGGGTTTCGACACCGCCGGAATCATGATCGTCGGCACGCCACCGGTCCGGCGGGGTGTGCTCGGCATGATCCGCGGCTTCCAAACACAGCTCGACCTGCTGATTGCAACACGGGGCGTGTTGCGGCCGCAGGAAATCGAGCGGTTTGCCCGGGTCAGTGTCGGTGAAGCTTTCGCACCGCGCTTCTATAAAGCAATCGCGCGCACCGACGTCCGTGCCCGGCCGATCCTGGCGCGGGGAATGATGACCGGGCTTGGTGTCGATCAGCGCTGGGTCGTCGAGAACCTGCCGACGCCGGTCGCCGTGGTGAACGGCTCCCACGAGCCATTCACGCGGCTCGATTATCTCTCAAGCCTTGGTTATCAGAACCTTTGGGGCGGCCGCTGCCATATCATCGAAGGCGCGGGACATGCGCCATTCCTGGAAACGCCCGAGCCGTTCAATCGGCTGCTATCGTCCTTCCTGAACGACATGACCGGGTATCACGCCGACAGCACCAAACACCATCCGGCGCATCGCGTCGCCTGAGGGTCTGGCCGGCGCGCGACGGGGCATCGCAACGTATTATTGGCCGGCCCCTATCGCCATCGGCACCCGCGGCTCCAGCGGCAGCGGAATGACGGAAGACAGATCGGGCAAGTCGCGGGCGCCACGCCCGTAGAGGTCATCCAGCTCTGCCGCCGTGCTCTGCATGAACGGGTAGCGCTGGATGATCTGCTCTTTCACCGAAGGATAGTTAACGCCCATCAGGCTGAAGAGCGGCGCGAGGTTTGGGAATCGTCGCGGCTCGCAAAGTGGGTTCATCAGGAACAGGCGCTTGTAGAACGCCTGGTGCTCGACACGCACCGACGCGAGGCCGAGGTCGGCCCGGAAGTATTCCGACGCGAGGAACCCAAGCCGCACTGTGATGTAGGGCAGTTCCGGATAGCCGCGCGCGAGAACCGGGTGCGCCACGAACCGGGTCGGGTCCACGACCGTGTGCCCCCTCTCGATCTCCTGTCGCAACACGTCGGAAAAGACATCCACGCTCGGGGAGATCGGGTGCTCGGGCGTCGCAACATGCACCCGGATGGAACTCGCCAACTCGCCGTCGATGTAGGCGCCGAAAATCCAAACGTTCGGCATCTCGTCGTATTTGTCGGCGAAGCGCTTCTCGAAACTGATGGGAATCGTGCCCTCGCGGACATAGGCCTCGTAGCGAAGGCGGAACACCGCCTCCCGATCAGCCTCACCCTCAATCTTCCGATACCGAACGGTTTCCGCAAAGTCGCTAAGGCGTTCGGAAAATGCCTTGCCCGCTCGGGCCGCAACCGAGCTCATTGCATTTACTCCTGAAACAAGAACGCTATTTCAGGATTTTAACCCTTTATTTACCAAAGTAAATAAAGATTGGATCAAAGCTGCCCTTTCTGTCGCAAGTCTTAGTTAATCGTTAACCTTATTTTGCCGCGGATTAGACGCCTGTTCGCCGCAGTCGAGGGCTTCCAGGGGCCGGCGATCGAGAAAATCGACTAAAATTGTCCGGGTCGAGCGCACTGCCCGTAAATCCATTCCCTTCATAAGGGTGCGGGCAGCAGCCGGCGGCCTCTCCGTCGGGGTTCGAGGCAGTATGCGTCGCTGGTTTTCAACGCAGGACCAAAGAGCGCTCCCGGTCGACATCTATGCGTCGTCCGTGAACGCGCTCTATGGCGATTCCCGCTCGCTTTACGCCGGCACGATCACAGCGGTCGCCGCAGCCGCCGTGAC
>JAFKKQ010000005.1 GCA_017304505.1 Hyphomicrobiales bacterium
CGCGCTCGCCATGCTGAAGGGCGCGTGAATCATGTTCAAAGTCCGCGTCATTCCCTGCCTCGATGTGAAGGACGGCCGGGTCGTCAAAGGCGTCAACTTCGTCAACCTGCGCGACGCGGGCGATCCGGTCGAAGCTGCGATTGCCTATGACGCCGCCGGCGCCGACGAATTGTGTTTCCTCGACATCACCGCGAGCCATGAGAACCGCGACACGATTTTCGACGTGGTGACGCGCACCGCCGAAGCCTGCTTCATGCCGCTGACCGTCGGCGGCGGCGTGCGCACCGTGGACGATATCCGCAAGCTTCTCACCTGTGGCGCGGACAAGGTGTCGATCAACACCGCGGCGGTGACGCGCCGCGCCTTCGTCAAGGAGGCGGCGGAGAAATTCGGCGATCAGTGCATCGTCGTGGCGATCGATGCCAAGAAGGTGTCGAAACCGGGCGAAGCGGAGCGCTGGGAGATTTTCACCCACGGCGGCCGCAACCCCACCGGGCTCGATGCCGTGGATTATGCCCGCGAGGTGGTTTCGCTCGGTGCCGGCGAAATCCTGTTGACCTCGATGGATCGCGACGGAACCAGGTCCGGTTTCGACATCGCGTTGACCCGCGCCGTCGCCGACGCTGTCCCGGTCCCGGTGATCGCGTCGGGGGGCGTCGGCTCGCTGGACCATCTGGTGGCTGGCATCCGCGACGGCCACGCTACGGCGGTGCTGGCCGCCTCGATCTTCCATTTCGGCGAGCACACCGTGCGGGAGGCCAAGGTCTATATGGCCAAGGCCGGCCTGCCGATGCGGCTCGATCCTTGAATCGTGCCCAATCTTTGCATCGTGCCCATGACGGCATCGGCGGGAGATGCTATTTGACCACCATGACCGGGTTCACCATTGCCGACCTTGAAAAGCGCATCGGCGACCGCGCGAGCGCCAGCGCGGAGCAGTCCTATACGCGCAAGCTGCTCGACAAGGGCCCGGTGCAATGCGCCAAGAAGTTCGGCGAGGAGGCGGTCGAGGCCGTGATCGCCGCGACCGGCGAGGACCGTGAGCGCCTGATCGGCGAGACGGCCGATGTGCTCTATCACCTTCTTGTCATGCTGCGTGCACGCGGCATCACCTTGGCCGAGGTCGAAGCCCTGCTTGAAACCCGCACCAAGAAGTCGGGCCTAGAAGAAAAGGCGTCGCGGCCGCGCGACTGAGCCGGCGATGGATCTGGCGATGGAACAGCGCACCGACGACGGACTTTCGCCCTACCGCACTTATTCGCGCGCGGAATGGGCGGCGCTGCGCGACGACATGCCGATGACGCTGACGCAGGACGAGGTCACGCGCCTGCGCTCGCTGCACGACCGCCTCGACATGAAGGAGGTCGAGGACATCTATCTGTCGCTGTCGCGACTGCTTTCGCTTTATGTCGCCGCGACCCAGCGGCTGCACCGCGCGCAACAGCGCTTTCTCGGCAGCGAAGAAGCGAAAGTGCCTTACGTCATCGGCGTTGCCGGCTCGGTCGCGGTCGGCAAGTCGACCACGGCGCGCGTGCTGCAGGCGCTGCTGGCGCGCTGGCCCAACGTGCCCAAGGTCGATCTCGTCACCACCGACGGCTTCCTGCTGCCCAACGCGGTGCTCGAGCGCGAAGGGCTGATGGAGAAGAAGGGCTTTCCCGAAAGCTACGACCTGCAGGCGCTGCTTTTGTTCTTGACCGATGTGAAAGCCGGGCGCCGCCCGGTGCGCGCGCCGGTCTATTCGCACCTGATCTATGACGTGATGCCCAACCGCTGGGTCGAGGTCGACCGGCCCGACATCCTGATCGTCGAAGGGTTGAACGTGCTGCAGACCGGGCGGCTGCCGAAGGACGGCAAGGCCATTCCCTTCGTGTCGGACTTCTTCGATTTCTCGGTGTATCTGGATGCCGAGGAAAACGTGCTGCGGAATTGGTACGTCAATCGCTTCCTGACGTTGCGGGGCACCGCGTTCCGCGATCCGAAATCCTACTTCCATCGTTACTCAAAACTCAGCGACGATGAAGCCATCGCCACCGCCACGTCGATCTGGGAGCGGATCAATCTCGTGAATCTGCACGAGAACATTCTGCCGACGCGGCAGCGCGCCGATCTCATCCTGAAGAAGGGCGAGAGCCACATGGTTGAGGGCGTGGCGCTGCGCAAGTTGTGAGGCCCGGCCGGGGCGCGCGCTGACGCGCTATGCGGCGATGCCGGTCTTGCCGAACAACTCGGACAATGCCGCGACCAGCCGTTCGCGCTCGAGGGGCTTGACCAGGAAGCCATCCATGCCGGCGGACAGGCAGGCGTCGCGATCCTCGGCAAAGGCATTGGCGGTCAGCGCGACGATCGGCGTCCGCGGCCCGCCACGCCCGGCCTCCGCCTCGCGGATTTGCCGCGCGGCTTCGAGCCCGTCGACATCCGGCATGTGCACGTCCATCAGGATGAGGTCGAAAGCCGCCTCCGCATCGCGCGCAGCCCGCCACGATGCCAGCGCCGCCGCCCCGTTTTCGACGACCGTGGGCCGATGTCCGAGGCGGGTCAGCAGCGTGCGGGTCAAGAGCGCGTTGATCTCGTTGTCCTCTGCCACGAGGATCGCAAGCGGACGATGCCCGCAACCGGAGGCGGCGGGAGTCGAGATGGA
>JAFKKQ010000006.1 GCA_017304505.1 Hyphomicrobiales bacterium
GTCAGCGCAGCCTTCGGCTGGTTCATGATGCGAGCATCAGAATCGCGCGGCGCCGATTTCGTGGTGCTGACCATGATGTTCGGCATCGTGTTCGCGTTTGGTGTCGCCCTCATCAACTGGGTCATCAACCGCCTGTTTGGGTTCAGCTTCCTGTCCACGATCGCGCAGCAGACCACCTTTGTCATGGTGCCGCCGCTGTTTCTGATCTTCCTGGTGCTCGGCACCATCTTTATCGGCGTCGCCACGCCGACCGAAGGCGGAGCGATGGGCGCGACCGGCGCGCTGGTGCTTGGCGCCATCAAACGACGGTTGAGTTTCGACTTGGTCCGACAGGCGGCGGAGTCCACCGCCAAGCTGTCCGCCTTCGTCATGTTCATCCTGATTGGGGCGCGGGTGTTTTCGCTGACATTCTACGGAGTCAACGGACATGTTTGGGTGGAGCACCTGCTCGTCTCACTGCCCGGAGGCGAGGTCGGCTTCCTGATCTTCGTCAACGCCTTTGTCTTCGTACTCGCATTCTTCCTGGATTTCTTCGAGCTTGCCTTCATCGTCATTCCCCTCCTCGGCCCCGCCGCCGAGCATCTTGGGATCGACCTGATCTGGTTCGGCGTCATCCTCGGCGTCAACATGCAGACATCGTTCATGCACCCGCCGTTTGGGTTTGCCCTGTTCTACCTGCGCTCGGTGGCCCCGCGCGAATCCTTCATCGACCGCGTCACCGGCAAGCGTACGGAAGGCGTCACCACCGGCCAAATCTACTGGGGTGCAATCCCCTTCGTGGTGATCCAGGCCATTATGGTGCTCATGATTATCGCATTTCCGTCGATGGTCATGCACTACAAAGGCAGCGGCCCGCAGGTTGATCCGAACAAAGTGAAGATTGAAATTCCGCAGCTCGATCTTCCACCGCTCGACTTCAGCCAGCCGCCCACAATCAAATAGCGATTGAGCAACCGGAAAAGCGAAAGCCCGCCCGGAAATCCGGGCGGGCTCGTCTGCAAGTCGACAACACCGCAAGCGATCGAATGTTGCGGTCAGCGCGGACGCATGCGGACCATGAAGGCGTCGAAGCCGAGCTCAGCCACTTGCCACCACAGGTATTCCTCGCCGCGGAATGCCACCATGCTTTCGTAAACCTTTTTGAAATCCGCGTTCTTGGCGCTGACCTCTTGATACGTCTCGTTGGTGGCCTTGTAGCAGGCTTCCATCACGGCCTGCGGGAACGGACGAAGCTGCGCGCCGCCAGCCACGAGCTTCTTGAGCGCTCCCGGATTGCCCGAGTCATACCGCGCAATCATCCAATTGTGCGCCGTCTCGGAGGCCGCCTTGACGACAGCCTGATAGGACTTCGGCAAGGCGTTCCATTTGTCGAGGTTGATGAAGTTGTGCAGCATCGCCCCGCCTTCCCACCAACCCGGGTAGTAATAGTACTTCGCGACCTTCTGGAAACCGAGCTTTTCGTCGTCATAAGGCCCGACCCATTCGGCCGCGTCGATCGTGCCCTTCTCCAGCGCGGGATAGATATCGCCGCCCGCCACCTGTTGCGGTACGGAGCCGAGCTTGCTGAAAATCTGCCCGGCGAAACCGGCAATGCGGAATTTCAATCCGTGGAGATCGGCCACCGTCTTGATCTCCTTGCGGAACCAACCACCCATCTGGCAAGTGGTGTTACCGCACGGCAAAGCCATGAAGTGGTATTTCTTATAAAAGGCGTTGGCGAGATCGAGCGCGCCGCCGAAATACATCCAAGAGGTCTGCATCCGGGTGTTGAGACCGAACGGTTGCGCCGTGAACAGGCCGAACGTCGGATCCTTGCCGACATAATAGTACGAGGCCGTGTGGCACATCTCGACCGTGCCGTTGGAAACGGCGTCGGCGGCCTGCAGGCCTGGCACGAGTTCGCCCGCGGCAAAACATTGAATGTGGAATTTATTGTCCGTTGCTTCTGCGACCGACTTCGCGAAAACTTCGGAAGCGCCATACAGCGCGTCGAGCGACTTCGGAAAGCTCGAGGTCAACCGCCATTTCAACTCCGGACTCGACTGCGCAATCGCCGGGGCGGCAATAGCGGAGGCCGCAACACCCAGGCCCGCGGTTTTAAGAAATCGACGTCGCTGCATGACTGCATTCCCTCCTGGCTTGCGAGGCAGGGCTTTAAGCATCCGTTCAATTCGGAACGAGGTTCCCCGCGCGTCGGTACAATGCTGCGCCCCGCGAAGCAGCGCAAGGCGCAATGCAGGCCAATGGGTTAGCCTTTCGCCGGGATGACGCGGCCAGCCCCGCGATGTCAGGCCTCGATCACGATCCTGGGGGCGGACTTGGCCGCGGCGCCCGAGTCGATCTGGCTGCGCACATTGGCAGCAATCGACCGATAGGCCGTGGCGTAAGGACCATCGGGCTGGCTGGCGACAATCGGCAGGCCGGCGTCCGATGTCTCCCTGATCGACATTTCCAGCGGGATTTCGCCGAGGAAAGGCACGCCGAGCCGCTCCGCCTCATGGCGTGCTCCGCCGTGGCCGAAAATGTCCGATCGCGTGCCGCAGTTCGGGCAAATGAAGGTGCTCATGTTCTCGACGATGCCGAGCACCGGGACGTTGACTCGCTGGAACATGGCAATGCCGCGCCGCGCGTCGATCA
>JAFKKQ010000007.1 GCA_017304505.1 Hyphomicrobiales bacterium
CATTGAGGATGTCGGGGCCAGCTCCGACGAAGTCGAGGCTCTGGCTGATGCGATGCGCTTGGCCGATCTTCTTCAAGACGAGCAGCAGGAGGCAATCGAGGCCCGCCAGCAAAACGAGGCGGACCGAGCTCGCAGTATCCTCTTTGGTGTTGAATATGATCGGCAATTGGATCGCGTTGCCGCCAATATCGAACGATTCCAGTATCGCCTCGATCAGCGTACCGACAGTGAGGTGGCTACCGCCACAAATATCGCCAAGCTCTGGAGGACCTTCTCGGAAGTTGTGCTGGGGATTACAGGTCTTCTTTTCCTGTGCGTTCTCTACTTTGTCTTTAAGCGCCGCGTGCTGCGGCCAGTCGTCAAGTTAAGCGATGTTGTCAATCGCCTCGCGGCCCAGGATTTTGCCGTCGAGCCACCTAACTACGGCGATATCGATGAGATTGGCGATATGGCTCAGGCAATACGCGTGTTCCGCGAGAATGGCCTCGAACGCCAGCGATTAGAGGAGGAGCGGAGTGCTGATGTTTTAATGCGGTCGCTCTTGTCCCGAATGACTCAGAGGATGCAAGAATGCGAGACAATGCGCCAGTTGGAGCGCGTCATCGGGAGCTTTGTTCCGCAGATCGCGCCGGGCTTCGCTGGGAGGCTGTATCTTTTGGAAGAGGCCCGCGACCTGCTAGTCGAAGCGTGCTCCTGGCTTGGACCAGTCCATTCTCAAGCCGAATTCTTGCCTGCCGGATGCTGGGCTCTGCAGCGAGGGGAGTTGCATCGACCGGGGGGCAGTACCAGAGATGTTCAGTGTGACCATATCGTGTCGGGCGAACTAGCCGTTGACACCGTGTGCCTGCCATTGATTGCCCAGCGAGCCACGGTCGGGCTGCTTTATCTGGAGGCGCGTAACGATCTTCCGGAAGGGACGCGGGTGACGTCTGAAATTTATCTTGGAATCCTGGCCGAAAATATCAGTCTCGCGGTGGGCAATCTGCGTTTGCGCGACAATCTGCGCGTGATGGCCATGTCGGACCCATTAACTGGCCTTGCCAATCGGCGCCAGCTTGAGACGGTTTTGGAACCGCGGCCGACGCGGGCGGGCCGGGACAACGAATGTATCAGTTGCATCATGCTCGACGTCGATCACTTTAAGCATTTCAACGACCAGTTCGGGCACGATGCTGGCGACGCGGTGCTTCGCGCCGTCGGTGAACTTCTTCAGCAATCGACCCGCGACAAAGATGCCTTTCGATACGGCGGCGAGGAATTTGTATTGCTTATGCCCGGCATGGATACCAAGCAAGCGGTTGAGCGCGCCGAAGAGATCCGAAATGGGATCGAGGCGCTTCGGATAGAGCACCGAGGATACGAGCTAGGATCGATTACCGCCTCGTTCGGCGTGGCGACCGCGCCTGCTCAATGTGCATTCAGAAATCTTGTGCAAACCGCCGACACCGCGCTACTCAAGGCGAAGGAAGCAGGGCGTAACCGCGTGATGGTGGCTCAGAAGTCATGGGCAAATTCAATAGACGGTGACGCGCCTCTGGAGACTGCACGTACCTAAAAAACAGTCTGACGTACCTGCAGGCAAGACATCGAGATTCACTTGTCGCGCCTGCAGCCAAATGCGTACGGAAACAGCTTGCGTGCTGAGGGCTCTACCGGAGGAGGCAACAGCCTATCTTGAAGTTAGTGAGCCTCAAAATGCAGCAGCCGATTTTGTCCCTGTTGCGTTCGCATCGCGCTGATCAACGACGGGAACGAAGAAGTCCTCGGCTTTCGCGATTCGGGCGATTTCCTAAATTCCCATGCTCACATTTGTTTCGCGTTTGGCCCCTTAAGCTTCAGGTAGGGACTACCTAGCCCGGAACCTAAAAGGGGGCTGGGTATTGACTCGGCTATGCAGAAGCGGCCTCCGACCAGTGCCAGGAAAAACCAGCACCGCGATAAAGGCGAAAGTGGGATCTCAAAGCACGAGATCGAATCCGTCGAGGAACTATCGACCCCACGGACCCCGGTCATTTACGAGGTAGTACGCCGGCAGGGCATCGAGGAAATGGAAAGGCCGACCACTTCGCTGTGGTGGTCTGGTCTTGCTGGGGGGCTTTCCATGAGCTTTTCGCTTTTGGCACAGTCAATTCTTGAAAGCCATATCCCCAACACGTCGTGGCGCATCCTGGTGGCCGCCTTCGGTTACAGCGTTGGCTTTTTGATGACGATCATGGGTCGCCAGCAGCTGTTCACGGAAAGCACCATCACCGTTGTACTTCCGGTGCTGAAGGATATCACCTTTGGCAATTTTGGGCGCATGACTCGTCTATGGGCGATCGTACTGACTGGCAATCTTGTCGGCACGTTGGTCGCGGCCACCTTCTGCCGCTACTCGCCCGTGCTGCCGGACGCAATGGTTGCCAGCATGCACGAGGTCAGCCGTGCACTATTGCCGCTGAGCTGGTGGGAGATGTTGTTTCGCGCCATCACGGCAGGATTTCTCATTGCCGCCATGGTTTGGATGATCCCGACTGCGGAAAATCAGCAGCTCCTTGTTATCACATTGATGACATGGCTTATTGCTGTGAGCGGTTCGACCCACATCGTCGCAGGAAGCATGGAAGCCTATCTCCTCGCGTTCGCCGGCGAT
>JAFKKQ010000008.1:0-1698 GCA_017304505.1 Hyphomicrobiales bacterium
TCCGATCCTCGACATTCCAGAGGTCAAGCAGGCGATCGAGGACTCAAAGCAGGAGATGGAGAAGCCGGCGAGCAAGAGGAAGTACAAGTCGGACTTCACTGGCATCTTCGGCGGGCATGTGTTCGATACGCCGGGCAGTTACGCCAGCGGCGGTCCGGTCGGCAGCATCCCAAGCTTCGGCGACCACCTGGTGCGCCTCGCCACTGGCGGGAAGGTAGGCAGTATTGCGGAATTGCCCAGCCTCCGAATGGGTTTCGGCGACGGCGGCGGTGTCGATCTGTCCGCCGGCAATCTATCCATCCCGAGCCAATGGCTGCCCACGCTTCCTGACATCGCCCCGCCGGACATCAGCAATATCGGATCATCGGGTGCCGACTTCCCGCACCTCGGCACGGTCGATCTGCGTACCGATCGCGGAGATTTCCAGACGCACGTCAGGCGCAGCGTCGTCGAAGAATTGCGAAGGGCTGCGACCGACAGCGCTAACGCCCAGATCGGCCGGGCGCCGAGCTGGGCCTATGGTCGGGGGCGATAGCAGATGGCGACCAACAAACCCGACAGTCGCCAGACGCACATCACGCGTGTCGGCAGCCTTGCCGTTGAGTTTTTCGAGAAGGACCTATGAGCTTCGGTTCGTTGCGCAATCGTCGATCGAGGATTTGAGGGCGGCTATCGACCTTCCAAAGAAAACTCCGCCTGATCCTAGCAAGGCATCGACCTATAGACTTCGATAAGCCGGCAAAATGAAAGGGCGCCATCAACGATGGCGCCCTCCCTACCCAACCGCCGAAGATGGTGGAGTTAGCGGAACAGGTAGTTGATGCCGACGCGAACCTGGTCGGTGTCGGCGCTGAGACCAACCGGGCTGTTGAAATAGGTCTCTGTGCCGTAGTCGGTGTGCAGGTATTCAAGCCGCGCTGTCCAGTTCGGAGCGAAGGCGTGCTCGATGCCGGCGCCAGCCGCCCAGCCGGTGTGCGTGGCCGAGCTCGAGGCAACGAGCAGCCCCGGCACATTGATGTCCACTTTGTTGCGCGCCCAAGCGAAGCCAGCGGTGGTGTAGACCAAGGTCTGCGGCGTAAAGAGGAAGCCAACGCGGCCACGCACGGTGCCCATCACGTTAATGCTGGTCGATGCGCTGCCGACACCGGGGACGGTCACGTCATTGCCGATGTCGCCGCCAGACACGTCGGCCTCAACGCCGAGCACCCAGTTGGCACCGGGTGCCTGCCAGTTGTAGCCGATCTGGCCGCCGCCAAAGCCGCCTTCGATATCGCCGTTGTCGCTGGTGAACGGGCCGACCGAGGCCGCGCCGCTACCCCATGCGTAACCGGCATGAAGGCCGACATAGGCACCGGTCCAGGTCTGGGCCTGCACGAACGGGGCGCCCTTATAGACCGGCTCCCGAACCGGCAGGTCGGCGGCCTGTGCAGCGCCAACGCCGAGGCCAATCGCTAAAACACCCAATGCGGTCAAAGTTTTAGAGAGTTTCATCGCCCAATCCCCGTTCTTCTGTGTCTGCAACCAAGGCTGGAATACCCAGAGTATTACCCCAATACCTGCCAGTGGCAAGATCAGGTTGCAGCAGCCCGCTTTAAACGTGACGGCTGTAGCAGCGCGGCAACAATCGGCTCTGCGGGTCACTGCAAAACGGTGCAGCTTGCGGGGCTTCTTGCCGCCCTGTTGCTCGATCAAGTCGCC
>JAFKKQ010000008.1:1727-4342 GCA_017304505.1 Hyphomicrobiales bacterium
GTGGCCAATGTGGCGACTTGAATCCCGACGCATGCGTCGTTTTTGCTGGCGACACATGTGTCGTCTTTCAAGATGCAAATTTGCGTCTTGAAAAGCCTGCCGAGGTGGAAGGGTTAAATCCCGCAGAATGCGGGGTTTGGCATCTGGCCGAGTCAACCTTCGGCAAATTTGCCGAAGGTTCGATACCGAACCTTCGTCAGCTTCGCCAATTTGGCGAACCTAGATTGTGCACATGTGCACCAAGGTTCTAGTACGGAATCTTCCAGACCGCCAATTGGCGGAATTACTCATTCGCGAATGATAATTTCCGTTTCATGATCCCGCGCTCAACCGCGCGCGTTTCCAAAACCGGCTACCACCCTAGCGCAAGACGGAAAATCTTTTGTACGGCCGTTCTATTGAAGCGGTGGCGACTTGGTCGAATGGGCTTCAACCGGCAAATTTGCCGCTTGATAAAGGTTCGGAGGCAGAACCTTTATTGCAAACGGTCATCGCCGCATGACCGTTTGTAAGTTCGCAAATTTGCGCACTTCTTTTCGCCAAGTGGCGAAACTATCGATCACGATCGATAGTTTTCATTTCCCACTGTCGTGCCCGCTGATGAGCGTTTCGGAAAGTCGCTACCACCCTAGCAGAGGACGAAAAACTTTTTGCATGGCCGTTCTATCGAACCAGCGACTACTTGGCCCAATGGATGCAAACCGACAAATTTGTCGCATAAAACAGTCGCTCGTGAACGACCGTTTCACTCCTTGTGACCCTAAGATCGTTGCATGCAAGGCCGTTTGAAATGCTGGGCGCGAACTATCAAGCGGGACGTTCACGCCCTCTATCTCGCCAGCCGCGACCCACGGGTGCCTTGGTACGCCAAGGCACTGGCCATTATCGTCGCTGGCTATGCGCTTTCGCCCATCGACCTGATTCCGGATTTCATCCCGGTCCTAGGCTATCTGGATGACGTAATCCTGGTGCCGCTCGGAATTCTGTTGGTCATCCGCCTGATCCCGCCTGACATCATGGCGGAGCACCGCGAGCTGGCATCGGCAGCACAAGATCGCCCCGTGAGCCAGACAGCGGCGGTGGTCATCGCCGTGGTCTGGGTTCTATCGATCGCACTGGCGGGCTGGCTGGCCTACGCCTATTTTGGCCGCCGAAATTCAAACTGAGATACCACGCGATATCGAACTATCTTTGCGGCGTCTTCAGCAAACGACATTTTGTCGCTTGCTGAGCCTTGGCGGGCTTTGCCGCGCGATATTGGAAATGATCGAGCCCGCGACGACCAGTGTCAGGTATTCGGCTATCGCGGGCTCTGGCGAAGCGGGGGAGCGCCCTTCCGCTTCGTTTGGGGTGACGTCGCCCCAGCATGCGCCCACCAGCCTGTTGGCGTCAACGATATGGGCTGACGCATCGGTTGCGGGTGATCACTGGTTGGCCGTAGATTTCCGAGTGCCAGATTTAGCGCCGCAAATGTTTGCCTTCCCAGCGTTCCAGCCAACTGAAATTTCCCTCGATGACAGTCGGTGGTTTCGGGGGTTCTACATCACGACCGCAATGCTTACACACTATTGCTTCCGGCCTGATCCACTCAGCGCAGAATGGGCATTGACGATGTCCTTCCTGCGCGTGAGCGGTATCTAATCCAGGCTGGCTGGGCCGTATAAACAGCGCGTGCGGAAGTGCAACAATGAAAACGGCCGCGCCGTAGATCCACCAAACGACGAATGGGTATCCTTTATTGTGAGCGATCTTCGCTGGGATCAACCCGATGAGACATATTACAGCTAGGAAATTCATTGTGAGCAGTGCTTCTGCGTAACGACGCGATTGATGGCTTCCTGCTCGCCTTTGTATCTGGCGATTTCCGGCGCGATGTTGTCGCCGCTTAAGGAAGATACGGGTACACCAATCAGAAGCACGCCAACGACATCGTTGGTTCTTGCATTTTCTTGTTGAGTTGAGGCGCGCGCCAGCGCCTCATTCACTCGCGCAGATTCAACTGCCAAGTCCTGACAGGACAACGGCCGATATGAAACGTCGCTGATGTAGGCTGCCGAAATGCTCTCTGGGCTTTTCGCACACGCTGCGAGTGCGCAGCAGACCGCACAAATGACTAAAAATCGCATAGGTACTCCCCCTTGCCCCATGCAATCTTAGCGCGTGCCGCACATCCATACCACTCTTTAGGCTAGCCGATAAGCCCGCCGCGCCATGTCATCGAAGCGTAGCCTCACTTGGCGCTTTGTCGAGCGCTCTGCGCTTTCAGGCCAATCTCGACGAGGCGGCGGATGGCCTCAGAGCGGGTGAGTTCGCCACCTTGGCTCTCGTTCCAGGAGTCGATAGCGGCGAGCTCATTTGCCTGCCAACGCATGCCAATCTGAACACCGCGCCCTGTAGTGCGCGGTCTGCCCCGTTTCTTTTTTGTGGTACCCCGAATTGACTTTGCCATTATTTAAGGGTACCAGAAAAGCGAGCCGGGCGAAAGTTCGCACCTTCCGCCCGGCTCTGACCCTGACCATGGAGTGACCCATGCCCAAGGCTGAAAGCGTGCATAGCACGCCACGGCGCCGCGCGCGTCGTCTCTGGCGGCTTGGTGATCTCCCGGCGCTAGTGCT
>JAFKKQ010000009.1 GCA_017304505.1 Hyphomicrobiales bacterium
CGCGCGAGCCGCGCATGCCGACGCAGGCGCCGACCGGATCGACCGAGGAATCGCGGGAAATCACCGCGATCTTGGCGCGCGAGCCCGGATCGCGGGCCACCGCCTTGACCTCGACGATGCCGTCGTAGATTTCCGGCACCTCCTGCGCGTACAGCTTGGCCATGAATTGCGGATGCGTGCGGGAGAGGAAGATCTGCGGGCCGCGCGGCTCGCGGCGCACGTCGAAGACATAGGCGCGCACGCGGTCGCCGTTGCGCAGCGTTTCGCGCGGCAGCATCTCGTCGCGGCGGATGATCGCCTCGCCGCGGCCGAGATCGACAACGACGTTGCCGTATTCGACGCGCTTGACGATGCCGTTGACGATATCGCCGATGCGATCCTTGTACTCTTGATATTGCCGGTCGCGCTCGGCCTCGCGCACCTTCTGCACGATCACCTGCTTCGCCGATTGCGCGGCGATGCGGCCGTATTCCAGCGGCGGCAGCGTGTCGGCGATGGTGTCGCCGACCTGCGCCGCGGGGTTGCGCTTGCGCGCTTCGTCGAGGCTGATCTGGCTTGCCGGGTTCTCGACGGTCTCGACCACGAGCATGTGGCGCGACAGCCGCAGTTCACCGCTCTTGGGATTGATCTCGGCGTGGACGTCGGTTTCCGCGCCGTAGCGCGACCGCGCCGCCTTGGCGATGGCATCTTCCATCGCCGTGATCACGATCGTCCGGTCGATCGACTTCTCGCGGGCGACCGCATCCGCGATCTGCAACAGCTCGAGCCGGTTGGCGCTGACAGCCATCGCTCACTCTCCTTCTTCGTGCTGGGCGCGGCCCCGGTTCCTGCCGGAGACGCGATGAAATGAATGGTCCTGTTCCGGCGCGCCGGACGGGCGCTCGGCCGGTCGATTGTCGTTCTGCGCTCCGCGCAGGCGTTCGGCTTCTTTGCCGCGCCGAAGCGATTCCGCGACCAGCGCGTCGGTCAAAACCAGTTTGGCCTCCGCCATGTCCTCGATCGGAATGAGGATGTCGGCCGGCTCCCCCGCGGGCGCGTCATCGCGTCGGATGCGCGCCGAATTCCCTTCGGCGCCGAGCAGCAGGCCGCGAAAGCGTTTGCGGCCGCCGACCGCCACCGCCGTCTCGATCTTCAGGTCGTTGCCGGCGTAGCGGTCGAAGTCCGACTGCCGGACCAGCGGACGATCGATTCCCGGCGACGACATTTCGAGCCGGTAGGCGCGGTCCACCGGATCGGCGGCGTCGAGCACCGGCGACAGCGCCCGCGACGCCATCTCGCAATCCTCGATCGTCATCGTGCCGTCGGGCCGCTCGGCCATCACCTGCACCGTGCAGCCGTCGAGGCCCGACACGCGCACGCGCACCAGCCGGTAGCCCAGCCCCTCGAGCACGGGCTCGACAATCGCGGCGACCCGGGCGCTCAGCCCCGGCTCGACAATGAGGCGCGGCTCGGCGCCCGGTGCGGTTTCGACAGGCTCGCTCATTCGCGCTTTCGCCCGCGCTGCCACGGGCTCGGAATTTGTCTCGTAAGCTCTTGTTCCCGCTACCCTTTCAGTCGCTCTTGGCTCCCGAGGGCACTTCGGTAACAAAAAAGAGCGGGTCCCGAGGGGCCCACTCTCAAAAACCGATCAGACCTTATCCGACCGTTATGAGGGTCCATACAGCACGTCTGTACGAACACGCGGAATATAGCCCATCGTCGGGATCGCGCAAGCGTTTCGCGCAGGGCAACGAATCAAAATCGAGCGGTTCCGAGCACGATCGATTCAGGTTGAATCGGTCCCGCTCGGGATAAAGTTTTGACTAACCCTTCGTTCACCAAGGCCGCTTACGTTCGCGCGTCGGACGGCCGCGTATCGGCCGACGGGAAGTTCGAATGGTTGCGTCTGCGTCGCTGATTCCCGAGCTTGAGGATGTCATCCAACACGGCTCGCCGGACAAACGGGCCGCAACGGTCAAGCGCATCGCCAATCTGTTTGTCGACGGCGCGCCGCATTTCAACGAAGACCACGTCAGCCTGTTCGACGACGTGCTGTGCCGGCTGGTCGATGAGATCGAGGCCAAGGCGCGCGCCGAAATGGCCCGCGCGCTGGCGCCGGTGACGAACGCGCCATCCGAGTTGATGCGCCAGCTTGCGCGCGACGACGACATCGCGGTGGCCGGTCCGGTGCTCAAGCAGTCCACCCGCGTGCAGGAGGCCGAGCTTGTCGAACTGGCCAAGACCAAGGGACAGGCGCATCTCGTCGCCATCGCCGGCCGGCGCGGGATCGGCGAGGCCGTCACCGACGTGCTGATGCGGCGCGGCGACACCGAGGTCGCGCGCAACGTCGCCGACAATCAGACGGCGCGCCTGTCGGAGGGCGGTTTTTCCGCACTGGTCAAGCGCGCGGAGGGCGACGGCGATCTGGCCGAGAAGGTCGGCCAGCGGCCGGACATTCCACCGCATCTGTTCCGCGATCTCCTGGTGCGCGCGACCGCGGTGGTGCAGCAGCGGCTGCTGGCCGCCGCCAAGCCGGAAACCCGCGCCGAGATTCAGCGCGTTCTCGACAAGATCGCCCGCGAGTTCGACAACAGCACGCCGGCGCGCGACTATGCGGCCGCGCAGCGCGCGG
>JAFKKQ010000010.1 GCA_017304505.1 Hyphomicrobiales bacterium
CGCCCAGCGAGCGGTCGAGCTTATCGCGCTCGCGCGTCAGGTCGAGACGCTCTTTCTTGGTGTAGCCTTGGGCCTCGTTCGAGGACAGCATCTCATCGAGCTTGCGCAGACGCTGGATCGAGCCCGAAATGGTCTTCCAGTTGGTCAGCGTGCCGCCGAGCCAACGGGAGTTGACGTAATACTGGGCGCAGCGCTTGGCCGCTTCGGCAACCGGATCCTGCGCCTGCCGCTTGGTGCCGACAAACAGGATGCGGCCGCCCTTGGCGACAGTGTCGCTCACGGCCTCAAGAGCCTTGTGCAGCATCGGCACGCTCTGGGCGAGATCGACGATGTGGATGTTGTTGCGGGTGCCGAAGATGTATTGCCCCATCTTCGGGTTCCAACGGTGGGCTTGGTGGCCAAAGTGCACGCCAGCTTCCAAGAGCTGACGCATGCTGTAATCAGGCAACGCCATTTGCATTCTCCGGTTGTTCCGCCGCGGACGTTGTGAGCCCAGGAGAACCTGGACCACCGGATGGCCCGAAGGCCACGATCCGCGTGTGAGATGGCGTGCATATAGCGGCCGGCCGCTATCGACGCAAGAAACAAACGGAATCCGCCGAATTTGGGTCTTCAGAGTGGCGAATGGCGGGTCACCTGACCTTCCGCGCCTCCACCGGACGGGCGCATCAGGGTTCCGGCCAGGTCGCCCAGGGCCGGGCGCGGCAACTCCTGGAACGGCAGCGGACGGACCTGCTCGATGGTCAGCAGGCCCAGGCGGGCGGTCAAAAGGCCATTGACCATCCCCTCCCCCAGCCGTGCCGAAAGCCGGGTGGCGAGGCCGTGCCCAATCACCTGCTGCACCAGGCTATCGCTCAGGCCGATGCCCCCCGTCACCGCCAGGTGCGAGAGCACCTGCCGCAGCAACTTGAGCACGCCCAGCGTCCCAGGCCGTGCGCCGTAGAGCACGGCGAGCTGGCGAACGAGGCGCAGGCCGTTGACCAGCACAAACACCATATCGACCGCCGCGCGCGGGCTGATGGCGGTGACGACCGAAACGCGCTTGCTGGCGGCGGCCACCAGCCGCCTCGCCTCGGCGTCCAGGGGCGCCATCAGTTCGCGCTCGGCGAGCCGGACCAGATCGCGGCCGTCGATGATGTCGTTGCGATGTTCGGCAAGGCGGGCACGGCCCCGTGCCAGGGTCGGCATGCGTCGTGTGAGCGAGAGCATGTCACCGATCAGCGCGCGGCCGCTGTCGCGGTCATCGCTTGCGATGATATCCGCGGCCCGGCGCCGCAGCGCCTCGACCGTTGCAAGCCGGGCGAGGCCGATCACCTCGCGCAAGATCAATACCAGCAGTGCCAGCCCCGCAACGACGGCCAGCACGAGGCCGATCATGCCGAGCCACGGTGCCCGCGCGAACAGGTCCTCGACCAGCTTGCTGACCGCCAGTCCCAATCCCAGCACGACAAGGCCCGACAGCGCCGACCAGAATATCGAGGCCCACGGAATGCGGCGCCTCCGGGCAGCCGGCAGCGTGGGAACCCCATCCCCGATCTCCTCGGCGACGGGCGCGACCGGCTCGGTATGGCGCTGCGCCTCGTCCGCCTCCACGGCAACAAGTCGTGGATCGTCCGCGCTGAACACGGCTGGCTTGCGCAGGATCTCCGTCATCGCATGCGGTCTCCGATGAGGAATTGCAGCGCGCGGTCGAGGCGGATATGCGGCAACGCCGGGATGCCGTCCTCGGTCTTTTCCAGCGCCGGCGGGCGAAAACGGACGGAGCGGAAATCACCGTTGGCGATTCCGCCGGCTGGAGGCGCGCCCGATTCTCCGAACAAGGAGCCCGCATCCGCCGGGAGATCGCCGGGAAACACGGCGACCTCCGCCTCTCCGTCGAAACTCTTGCCCTCCAGCCCGGTGCCGGGCGCAGCGACGCCGACAATCGAAGGCAGGCCCCCGCCCTCGCCGCGCACCAGCACCTCGCGGGTGGCACGGACGGCAGCCAGCGCAATGACGTCCACCTCGGCGCCGGCATCGCCCGCGCGCGAGATGGCGGCCTCGGTCATCCGCTTGAGGATCGCTTCCAGACGGTCGTGTCCGGAATGGTGCAACTGGTCCGCCTTGGTCGCAGCGAACAAAATCTTATCGGCGCGTGGACTGAACAGCTTATTGATCCAGCCGCCGCGGCCGATGCGAAAGCAATCGAGCACCGCTGTCATCGCGTCCTGAAGATCGCGCAAGGCGGCGGGGCCGGCGCCGAGTGCGGCCAGCACATCGACGAGGACGATCTGGCGATCGAGCCTGGCGAAATGCTCGCGAAAAAACGGTCGCACCACGACGTCGCGATAGGCGAGGGGCAACGCAGAAAGCGCGGCATCCAGGTTCCTCGCGTCGGCCGCGGCGATCATCAGCGCCTCGCTGTCGAGCTCGGCAGACGCAACGGCGAGTTCGCTTTCGTGTTCGCCCGAAAGCCCATAGCCATCGAATGACACCACATTTCCCATACGCCGGCGCTGCTCGAGAAGTTTGAACGCGGCGTTTCTCACGATCGTCAGAAGCCAGGGGCGCAGGGGTTGGTCGTCCCTGAAGCCCCCGAATGCGCGGTAAGCCCGCATGAAAGCATCCTG
>JAFKKQ010000404.1 GCA_017304505.1 Hyphomicrobiales bacterium
TGATAAGGCAGGAAGAAGGGCTGCGCGCTGCCCAAGCCGATCGACAGATCGCCGGGAATGGCGCCGGCTTCGTAGGCCGCGCGCAGCGCGCGCAGGCGCTGCTCGTATGCGGCGCGCTGCCGCGGGATTTCCGCCTGGTCGGCGTAAAGGATCGGCAGCACCCCGTTGCAGGATATCCAGCGGGCCTTGGTGTAATCGGGCTTGAGCGTCAGCGCACGGTCGTAATCGGCCGTCGCCCCCACGGCGTTGTTGTCGTTGCCCAACAACATGCCGCGCTGAAGGTACGCCTCCGCATATTTGGGATGCCGCGCCAGCAGCGCGTTGATGTTTTGCAGGGCTTCGTGAAAGCGACGCAGCGTGCGAAGCGACCGGGTGCGGTTGAGCATCGCCTCGGGAAAATCCGGCTGCAGCGCCAGCGCGCGGTCGAAACACGCCAGCGCTTCCTCCGGGCGGCCCATCGCTTCGAGCACTGCGCCGCGGTTGCAATGGGCCTTGGCATAGTCCGGCCGCAACGCCAGCGCGCGATCGAAGCTTTGCAGGGCTTCGCGGTGACGGTCGAGTTTGCGCAACGCGCTGCCCCGGTTGTAATGGGCCTCGGCATAGTCTGGCTTGATGGCGATCGCTCGTTTGAAGCTTTCGAGCGCTTCGTCGCAGCGGTCGAGCGAGATCAGGACGCTGCCGCGGTTGTTGTGCGCTTCGGCAAAGCGCGACTTGCGCTTGAGCGCGGCATCGAACTGCGCCAGCGCCTCCTCGTATCGTTCGAGGGCTTCGAGAACCATGCCATAGTTCACGAGAACCTGCGGTGCGTTCGGCCTCAGCCGCATCGCCGCCGAAACGAGCTGCAAGGCGGAGACAATCTCGCCGCGGTCGAGCCTGATGACGCCGAGCATCTGCAGGGCGTCCACGTTCTCGGGGCGCGCCGCCAGCACCGCTGAATAAAGCCGCTCCGCTTCGGCCAACCGGCCGCCATGATGGCATTCCAGCGCCTGCTGCAGGGCTTGCGCGGGGTTGAACGGGCGGGGTTGCGACAGGGACGACAAGGACATTGCAATCAGGCCTTGATGTTGGCGTGGGCTTCGTTGTGCGGGTGTTCGGTATCGGCGTCGGCGGGAAGCGCGGGGCGGTAGGCGCGAAACCGCAGCAGCGCCTGGTCGGGATGCTCGCGCGGCTGTTCCTGTGCGCGGATGTCGTTTTCGCGGTTGATCACCTCGCAGCTCTCGGGATCGACCGCGACGTCGTGTGGTCCACTGCGCCGCTCGTGCGGTTCGTCGCCGCTGTCGCCGGCCGCGGCGACACTCCGCGTGGCATCCAGTTCGGTTTCGATCGCATCGCGCTTGGGCGCCGAATCGCGTCGCGTGTATTGCTGCACACCAAGGCGAGGCTTGATTGCGAAGCCATTGTCCATATCGGTCTCCCGGCTGTCGTCATTGCCGCTCGAACCCGAACTGAACTCGTTCTCACAAACACCGCACTATCGTTTCGGATCACGTCTTAAAGCACGCGGCTGAGCGTCAACGGCTGACGGGCAGCGGCGGAGGGGGCTGCGGGCCGGCCGGAAGCGCCATAAGCCGCGGGCGTGGCCTTGCGGGCCAACTCGCCGGATACGCCACGCATGATGCTTTCCGAAACCGCATGCGCGGTCGCGAGCACCGTCAGATTCATCTGCAACAAGGCGCGGAACCCCTCGTGACGCTTGCGCAGCTCGTCCACCATCGCCGGCGCGGACTTCGCCAGATAACCCTGACTTGCTCTGATTCGCGCGGTATCGGCGAGATACATCTGCGACAGCTCGGTCTTGTGCGGTTCGAGCCGCGCCGCATCGACGAGGTTCCCGGCCCGGACCAACTCGGTTTCTTCCTCGACGGTGCCGAGAAGGGCATCCATCACGTCGAGCATGTGCCGGATCAGCGTCTCGGCTTCGTCCGGGCTCCCGACGGGACGAAGCGGCGCGGTTTGCGCCGGTGCGGGTGCGTTGCTCATTTCACCTCCTGCTGCGCCAAGAGCATCCGCTGCACCTGGTCGGCGATGCCGATGCCGCCGGTCTTGGCGAACGACTTGGCGTATTCGTCGGTCAGGAACGACTGCCAGATCTGCGCGCCCGGCCCGCCGCTGAACGGCCCTTTGCCGACGCCCGCGAACATCTGCTGGAACATGTTGTTGAGGAACACCGCCTCGAAATCCTGCGCGGCCGCTTTGGACTTGGCCAGGCGCCGGGCGTCGGGCTTGCCGGCGTCGGCAAGGGCCGTTATCGCCGAAGATGTCAGGTCCGGTGCGAGGGCGGGTGTCATCACATCACCTCGATTTCAGCCTGGATGGCGCCCGCGGCCTTGATCGCCTGCAGGATGGCGATCAGGTCGCGCGGGCCGATGCCGAGCGCGTTGAGGCCGTCGACCAGTTGCTGCAGCGACACGCCCTCGCGCACCAGCGCGAACTTCTTGCCGTCTTCCTGCACGCCGACGCGGGTGCGCGGCACCACGCGCGTCTGGCCACCTGAAAACGGCGCGGGCTGGCTGACCTGCGGCGTTTCCGAGATGGTCACGGTGAGGTTGCCTTGCGCCACCGCGACGGTGGACACGCGCACGTCGCGGCCCATCACGATG